>JAEWRS010000275.1 GCA_023398855.1 Bacillota bacterium | reverse complement strand
GGCCAGTCCTGTCGGTCGCGCCTATTTGAAGAAGCATTAAAAGAGTATGTACCAGGGATTTTAATTCAAAGAAACAGTAATCAAACTGATGGAAGAGAACTAAAAATGTGCTGTCTGGAAGGTGCCTTGTCATATTTTTTCAATCATAAGCTTGGATATATGAATGTCAGCTCCAGTCATAATGTAGGAACACTGCCATATGAGATCATGGTATATACCCATGAAAATAAACCGCAGACATTGATTCACAGCTTGGATCGTGAAGGACATATCGGATATATCTCCCGCTTTATGATTGGAAGACAATTGGATATTCATTTGATGGATCGATTAGGTAAGCATTTAAAGACCTGTTACTACGAGAGCCGCTTTGAGAACTTTGTACAAACGACGCAAAAAGAGATTGAATTACAGTATGCGGGTACTGTGATTCAGGATGAAACTGACACCATTCTGGAGGGAGAGATGAAATTCTTTATCTGGGTTGAGTGGATCCGATGGGGATTTGTTGTATTTCCTGTGCGTAGAGAAAAGAATTTACTTTATAAAGGAGAGGAAAGCTTTTTTGAGTTTGAAGATGATACATGGGAAAATAACTTCTTTGATGGGAGGAAATAACAAAAATGAATCGGCAGGAACAGATGGAGCAGATGATAAGGAACGAAATCCAATCAATCAGCAACCTTGATGAACGTATCATACTGAAAGAACTAATGGAAAATGTATTCTTATCCCTGTTGGAAACCAATGAACAGATGTATCAAAAATTGGAAGATCGGGTTATGAATGATTTATCCTATGAAGTCAACCAATATTTGATCAAGACTGGTTTGGTTGAACGGGAATTTTTTGATCCAACCCATCACTTCATGACGGTCATGCAGGAATCGGATCGCCAGTCAGGAGAGCGATCTGTTAAAGACGTACGAGAGACTATAAAAGAAAATGGAAAATGCCTTGTGGGCACCGTGTTTCTTAAATGTGATTATATGGATATTCAGAGTATGCTAAAAAGACACCGCAAGATTTATGGTGTAATCAGGATCGACCAGGAATACAGAACGTCTTTTTTGTGGGAACAGAATCATACATATCTGGAAAAAGTGGAGCAGTTGTATCATCTGTTCATAGAAAATGGGGTTCCCTGGCAGACGGTAAACTGTCCTTATCTGTTTAAACTGGTGGATGTTTATGTCACAGAGATACCAGAGGTATGTGATGACAACGAAAAGCTGCAAAATTTTCATATCGAATTAGGTGCCCTTACATCCTCGGTATGTTATAACATGATACCTATCTGGAATGTATGGAACCTAAAGTTGGATAGTGTTGGATTTCCTATTGCCTGTAGGTCTCACAAGAGCTATGAACATGAGATATCGATTTCTGAACATGGTGCAGGCTATGTATATCTGGTGGATGGAAAAGCAGGAATGATCAGTGTGCGGCGAAATGACCAGAAGATATTTCTTATCAGCACTGAGCAAGGGGCACAGGAATGGAATGTTTATAGTATTCGAGGTGGCGGTAAAGGGCGAACAGAAAGATATACCTATTCTCTCATGGAGAATTTCCGTCAGGATGGATTTGCGGAACGATTTCAACGAAAAACAGGTAAAGTGGTAAAAACAAAGATGGAACTGGAGCGTTTCATCCGTGGATTTGGATTAGATAAGTATTTACAATATTTCGATTGCAGACTTATCGAAAATACAGAAAGCTTGGCAGAAACGTATTCCATGAATTTTTTCCTGAAAGACGAAATCCGGGAAGGCAAGCAATCCAAGCAACTGCTTCTTACATTCAAGCCGAACAATGTAACTCCTTTTTTATGGCTGCTACGTGACTTAATGAGCTTTGTAGTATCTGAGGTGCAAGAGTTGTACCCGGAATATGAATGCAGAGGAGAACTGGAATGAATTATTTGTGGGAAGTTATGATTCAGGCCTGGAGAGAAGGAATTGCAGAAAGCAAACTCCGTTTTAGTATTCCCAAAGAATTTAGTGCATATATGGAGATTTCCAGTGCATTTATTAATCAGGAGAGGCTTGAAATGGAGCAGTACGTTGAGATAAATCCATATTACAGGTTTTATCAAATATTTAAAGATCTTTATGATCCAGACTATGAACAAGGAACTCAGCTGAGGGATAGCTTGTTTAATCTGATTATGCATCAGTTAGCAGGCAATGATGTACGGTCAGGGATGACAAAAGAAGAATATTATAAGGCACTGTTATTGAAGGATATCGAAGAAGGGCAGAGTGGTCGGTTGGCCAAGGAAGGGCTTGGTTTTTTTGATCTTGATGAACAACAGGTCATTTTAAGTGGAATATTGCGGTTGTATCAAACGGGCTGTTCCATCAACCTGTTTAGGGAGATGATGGAAGTATTAATACCAGATCATATTATTTATCACAACAATGAAAATACGGATGAAATCGTTATATATATAGGTAAAAAAAGAACCGAAACATTAGATAAGAAGCTGCGTTTTTTAACGGCCGCGTTCCTGAATCTGTCAGGAAACGTAGGTATTTACTATAAATACCACTTTGGAATTATTGGCGTGGAAGAAACGATGATTATTGATGAGATTGCTTTATGCTGAGGGGAGGATTATCATGTTTCACTATGAATATCCGGAATTTAAAAATAAACAACTGTTAAAGGCAAGTATGCTGGAGCAATTGAGAGATTACCCTAAACATATGATAGAATTGCTATTTCAGGGATATGGTAATGGCATCATGAGCGGTTGTGAATTGTCTTGGAATGACAAAGGACTTATAGTTAATAGTGGAATTATTTACTGGAATGGAATTTTATACTTTATGGAAAATCCATATCAGATCGAATGCCGTTCAGAGGATTTGCAGCTATATTTGGTTGTTAAATTTGCAGAGTCTAAAAAGCAACCGGATAGAACCTTTGGGGATACAAAAATATATTTTAGGAAAGATCCTGTCAGGATGCAAGACGAGATGGAGTTATGCCGGTTTCGGCTTCAGGAGGGAGCACGGCTGCGTAATGTTTATAAGGATTTCCGGGATTATTCTACCGAATATGATACGATAAATATGATTCATTCGCCATTTGCTGCGGTGGGTAGTAGCACTATCAGCCCGGCGATCTTGATACAGTTTGCAAAAGAAATGATGGAAACAGAAATGACAGATGTTTTTGATGTGGGTTTTGTTATGAATTTGCTGGCCAATGATGGGCGAGTATCTAAGCAGCTACTAATACAGTACTTAACTAAAAAAAATGCAGAAGGTATGGTTTTAAATAGCCAAGGAGATTTATATCAAATGCTTCTAAGTATTTTGGCAGATCGAAAAAGGTATGGTGCCGGAGGGCGGGAGAAAAATGCAATTGGTAAGAGAATTATGCTGGTGTAATTCTTTTAAGAGATACCAAGTTAAAAAGGGTGGGGGAAAAAATGAATAAAAAAAATACTTCTTTTAACATGAGAAATGAATTTAATGGATATGCACAGAAGACTTATTTAAAAGGAAACCAGCGTCGGGCATATGAAGCACTTTCACAACAGAATGTACGAGTATCGACAGATGTAAATTCCTTTGTTTCGATGGCACAAGGAGCTATTCCGGTATATATAGATGCGAACCTGGCGACGGCGGATAACCTGCTTGCCGTTGGTGCAATACCGCAGATCATGCGTATACAAGTGAATCGTGATGCGAGGACAGGTGTTACCAACCAGACATTTCGTATGGCAGGGTATGGTGCAACTACAGGTGCTTATCTTCAAGCACAGACTTCAAATCCGGTAGTAGTGGTTATTCCAAATCCAATTAAGGGATCTTGGATATTAGAAGCTAATAAGAAATGGCGATATTATTTATCAGACAATTATTTGATCAATCAGTGGATTTACCATAGCGATCTTAATTGGTATTACGTAGATAAAGATGGTTATATGGTAGCTGAATGGCTAAAATACAAAAACAGCTGGTACTATCTGAGGACAAAATTAAAAAATGGCATAGAGGACCGCGGTCAAATGGTGGTTGGTTGGATAGAAGTTAATGAAAAGTGGTATTATTTCAAATCAAATGTAGAAAATGGTATAGAACGAGGCGGTCAGATGGTACTGGGTTGGAGACAGATTCAGTATAAAGGTTCAATGAAATGGTTTTACTTTAAGCCGGAAGAAGAGTCTGGCTATATGGTATTGGGCTGGAGACGGATTCAGTATAAAGGATTACTTCAATGGTTTTATTTTAAAGAGAATGGGGTAATGGCACATT
>JAEWRS010000224.1 GCA_023398855.1 Bacillota bacterium | reverse complement strand
CATAAGATACGCTCCGGTAAATAGAAGTTCCCGGAACCGAAGGCAGGATGCCTGCAACCAAAAACACGGTTACCGGTGTTTTAAAAATCCTTGCAAAAATATGGCTGGATAAGGCCACCAGCATACTGGATAAAAAGGCCGCAGCAATGACAGATCCTGCTGCGGCATCTACCAGCAAATAGACAAGCCAGCCAGCTGCACCGATTCCTCCTGCCAATGCCACATGCTTCTTTGGCAGCTCCAGGATCAGAGAAAAACTGATCACCGCCAGGATCGCTCCTATAGTCTGTATCATCATAACAGCCCACCTCCTGCCAGCCACTGAAACAAGCCCATGCCTGCTCCCACGCCAGCGGCAACAGCTAGCGCGATCACAACGGCTTCCATGATCCGTGCCGTGCCTGAGGCATAATCCCCATTTAAAGTATCCCTTATGGCCGTTGTAAAGATAACACCTGGAAGAAGAGGCATAATAGCTCCAATTATAATAATATCACTTTTGATTCCTGGCAAAAGACATCGTTCCATACAAAGAGTGGAAACGGCAATTAGAAATGCGCAGACTCCATTGGCACAAAAATCATTGAGCCTGGCTCTTACGGAAACCTCCATTGCCGTTGCCAGAGAGATTCCAGTCACGGCTGCTGCCAGGCAATCCTTTGCTTTCCCACCTAAAAGCAGCGTAAAAAAAACTGCCACGCCTATGATTCCAATATCCTTTAATCGTCTACCATACTGAATTGCATTTTGTATCTCTTTCAGCCTTCTATTAGCCTCCTCCACGGTCATTCGGTCTTCACACAGACTTCTGGAAACGTCATTGACCAGATACACCCTGTTTAGATTGGTGGATCTTCCCGTGACTCTTCTGGCCACGGTTATAGCCTCAATGGAAGGATCGTTAAGGGATGCAAAGATTCCCGTGGAAAAAACAATGGCTTCCGCAGTATTTCTGCCGGCCTTACGTAAAATGTGGTCAATCGTATTCTCCACCCGGTAAATCTCCGCACCGCTTACTAACATGATTTCACCTGCCAAAACCGCGGTTTCCACAAGCAGCTTATCATTCATAGGTTTATTCCTCTAATATGAAGTTTAAAAAACCAGACTACCAAGCTGAAATACCAGCACAGATGCTGTCCAGGCCACTGCGAGCTGGAAAAGTACCATGCCGATCGTCCATTTCATGGAACCTGTTTCCTTTTTAATCGTCGCTACAGCCGCAATACATGGCGAATACAGGAGACAAAAAATCATTAAGGCATAGGCATTCACGCCTCCAAAACCAATTCCTCCAAGAATGCCCGACAGCTGTCCCATTCCCGCCGCAGAATTTATATTATTAATTCCAAACAGGACCGAAAAACTGGAAACTACCACTTCCTTTGCAGAAAGCCCGGAAATCAAAGCCACTGCAATCCTCCAGTCGCCAAGTCCAGCAGGGCGGAGTACAGGAATCAGTACACGGCCTATGGCAGCTGCAAAGCTTTGAGAAACATCAGTGACAAATCCCGTGGTCCCGCTGTTTAAAACAAACCATAGCACAATGGTTGCAAGGAAAATGGTTGTTCCTGCCTTGCCTAAATAATCTTTCACTTTGTCCCATACATAAATAGCTACTGTTCTCCCATTTGGTGTCTTGTATTCTGGCAGCTCTATGAGGAGCGTATCCTCTTCCTCCGCCTTATGACTCCAGTGGGTCACATAAGCAATGGCTATTGCTACCATCAATCCGATGAGGTACAGGGAATAGGCTACCATCAATGCATGCTTTGGGAAGAACATCTGGGAAAACAGCACGTAAATAGGGAGTCTGGCAGAACAGGACATAAAAGGAGTAATTAAAATAGTCCTCTTCCTGTCTTTTTCACTGGGAAGAGATCTGGCGGCCATAACAGCCGGAACCGTACAGCCAAATCCAAGAAGCATGGGAAGAAATGCTTTTCCGGAAAGTCCTACACGCCCCATGATCTCGTTCATGACATAAGCCACCCTGGCCATATACCCACTGTCTTCCAGAAAGGCCAATGCAAGGAACAGGATAAAGATATTAGGCAGGAACGTAAGAATTCCTCCCACTCCGGCCACGATCCCATCCACTACTAAAGATGTGATCCAGTCTGCTGCCTGTATGTTTTCCAAAAACTGCTGCAGAAAGACAGAGAATAAATTAAGTGCGGTTTCAAAATATCCTTTTAGAAAATCACCGACTGTAAAGGTCAAAAAGAAGACTAGGGCCATAATACCCAGGAAAATTGGGACTCCTAAAAATGGATGAGTCAGATATTCATCGATTTTATCCGTAAATGCGGCTTTTTCTTCCTTGTTCACCAGGCATTCCCTGATAACACCTTCAATATAGTCGTATTTCTGGTTGATGATCTCCTTCTCATAAATATGATCAACAATATTGCTTACATCCACTGGATGGTCATTCCAGACCTCTTCATCATACTCCAAAAATTTTATGGCATGCCATCTTAGATTATCCAGGTTCCCATAATGTGCCTTTAGTATGGTCTCAATCTTGGAAATCATATTCTCTATTTGGGGTGTATATTTTACCACTACACCTTGAGGTCCTTCTTCATAATGGTGAACCACCGCATGAAGCAGCACATCAAGTCCGGTGCGCTTTCTTGCTGAAACCGGAACCACTGGAACTGACCCCAGCATCTCAGGCAGACGGTGCAAATCAATTTCCATTCCCCTGTCCTCCACAATGTCCATCATGTTAAGGGCCAGGATGACTGGTTTTTTAAGTTCCAGCAATTGAAGAGTCAAATACAGATTTCGTTCCAGGGAAGAGGCATCCACCACGTTGATGATCACATCCACTTCCCCGCTTTCCAGGCATTTCCGTGTAACTATTTCTTCCAGAGTATAGCATGTCAGGCTGTAAATCCCTGGCGTGTCAATCATCCGGATCGGCTGGCCCTTGTAGCTGGTCTCCCCTTCCACTCTCTCAACGGTAACCCCCGGCCAGTTAGCGACCTTTAGCTTTGCTCCTGTAAAAGCATTGAACAAGGTTGTTTTTCCACAATTAGGGTTTCCTACAAACGCAACATGTATCATTTTTCTTTCTTCACTCATGTTTAACAGCCTCCCTGATTTCAATTCCCTCAGATATTCTTCTGCCGAGAGCAAGGCGGGTACCTCTGACCTTGATGATCACAGTACCGCTTCCCTTCTTATTCATCAGAGTAACAGGTGTCAGTTCATTGACACCCAGGGCCTCTAAACGCCTGGTGATGGCATCCTTTACCATTACGCTGTAAACAATGTAGGTTTTTCCGATTTCTCCTTCAAACAACTTCATAATAGTCTCCTCTGGATGCGGCCAATCCTACCGACGGCATTCCAAGACTCTTGCCTTAGATGCATCCATTGAGATTTTACTCTTATTGAGAATCATTGTCAATACCAATTCCGCCACCAGACAACATTTTGTTGGGAAATCATTTCAGTCTTTAATCGTCCATATCCTGAAGCAGCTTTTTGATCTGAACCATCCGGTCACGCAGCTTTGCCGCCTCTTCGAAGTTCAGTTCTGCTGCTGCCTGGTGCATTTTCTTTGTAAGCTCCTTTGCAAGCTTTTCCAGTTCCTTTGCATCCATGGATTCCGGATCTTTTTTAAAGTCCTTTTCCTCTTCAATGGATGCCTTGGATATGGCAATAAGGTCACGGACCGCTTTTTTGATGGTGGTTGGAGTAATTCCATGCTCTTCATTATAGCTCTGCTGAATAGCTCTCCTCCGGTTGGTCTCTTCCATAGCAACACGCATAGAATCCGTCACCCTATCCGCGTACATAATCACATGGCCTTCCGAGTTCCTGGCAGCTCTTCCTATTGTCTGAATCAAAGAAGTCTCCGATCGAAGAAACCCCTCCTTATCCGCATCCAAAATGGCCACCAGAGTTATTTCAGGGATATCAAGGCCCTCCCGCAGCAGGTTAATACCTACCAGCACATCAAACACGTCCAGACGCATGTCCCGAATGATTTCTGAACGCTCCAGAGTATCGATATCGGAATGGAGGTACTTTACCCGGATGCCCACCTCTCTCATGTAATCGGTCAAATCCTCTGCCATCCTCTTGGTCAGGGTGGTGATCAGAATCTTGTTTTTCTTGGCAACTTCCTTATTTACCTCTGAAACCAGGTCGTCAATCTGTCCTTCCACCGGCCTTACATCGATTTCAGGATCCAAAAGCCCGGTTGGCCGGATGATCTGCTCTACTCTTAACAGCTCATGATTCGCCTCATAAACGGAAGGAGTGGCGGAAACAAACATCATCTGATTGACTTTTGCTTCAAACTCCTCAAAGTTCAGCGGCCTGTTATCAAGGGCAGAGGGAAGACGAAATCCAAAATTCACCAATGTAGTCTTTCTGGAGCGGTCCCCGGCAAACATGCCCCGTGCCTGAGGCAGGGTGATGTGGGACTCATCCACAATGATCAGAAAATCATCGGAAAAATAATCAATCAGAGTATAGGGCGGTTCTCCTGGCAGGCCGCCGGTCAAATGCCGGGAGTAGTTCTCGATGCCGGAACAAAAGCCAGTTTCCTTCATCATCTCCACATCAAAATTCGTTCGCTCCGAAATCCGCTGTGCCTCTAACAGCTTGTCCTCACTTTTAAAATGAGCCACCTGCTCCTTTAATTCCTCCAGGATGGTCTGTGCAGCCAGCTCCATCTTCTCCCTGGATACCACGTAATGAGAAGCCGGAAAAATTGCCACATGCCCTAATTCCGAACGAATCTCTCCAGTCAGTGTGTCTATTTCCGTGATGCGCTCTACTTCGTCTCCAAAAAATTCGATCCGGTAGGCCTCACTCCCGGAATAAGAAGGAAATATCTCCACCACGTCTCCTCTCACCCGGAATGTTCCGCGTTTGAAATCCATATCATTCCTGTCGTACTGGATATCAATCAGCTTATGGACCACTTCATCTCTGTCCTTGATCATACCGGGTCTTATGGAAATAACCATCTCCTGATAATCAATGGGACTTCCCAGGCCATAAATGCAGGAAACCGATGCAACAATGATTACATCCTTGCGCTCTGACAGAGCAGCGGTAGCCGAGTGTCTCAGCTTATCGATCTCATCATTGATAGCTGAGTCCTTTTCTATATAAGTATCCGTGGAAGGCACATATGCCTCTGGCTGATAATAATCATAATAGGAAACAAAATACTCGACAGCGTTCTCCGGGAAGAACTCTTTAAACTCGCCGTAGAGCTGGGCGGCGAGGGTTTTATTGTGCGCCATAATAAGCGTTGGCCGTCCTAATTGCTGGATGACATTCGCCATCGTAAAAGTCTTACCAGACCCCGTAACCCCTAGTAAAGTCTGGAATTGGTTGCCTTCTTTAAAGCCCTGAACCAGTTGCTCTATCGCTTGGGGCTGGTCGCCGGTGGGCTGATATTCTGAGTGTAATTTGAACTCCATAATCTGCTTTTACCTCCTTGGTGACCCTGAAAAAAGTTTACTAAAACCACTTTTTCAGGACTGCATAACACCAGATAAACTCTGGTGAAAATGGCATTATTAAAGGTCACCAAAATTATAACATAAACATTTTAAAATGTATAGCCGCAAAGGGAACATTCGTTCTTTATTTAAGGTGTCACAAATGTTCCCACAATGGTTAAAAGGAACGTAGATGATGCCATATTTGACACGATCCCTAAAAGAACAACTACTCATTTCCTATATACCCCCTCCTATTACTCCATCTGTAAACATACCTACTCTAATTATGTGAGCAATTTCTGCGCCGACTCTTAACGCATCATTAATATAGAACTTTTACACAGAACGACTACTTATATGGTTGTTACTTAAAATTGACAGCCATCTAACAAACAGTTAGTGGGATTGTTAATAAATCTATTTATAATACAAAGAGGTGCAGCAGAAATATCTGCTGCACCCCAACCTCGCTCATTATGATTAGGAACCATTGTTTATGCGGATTGTTCCATAACAATTTTGGTTCTCAACCGTTTGGCTTCCAAAAGACGATAGCCATACAAAACAACAAATATTGCAATTCCAACTAAGGAAGGAATGACGAATGGAGTAATTGCCAGACCTATCGCCAATAAGAACCCAATCCTTTCCAACACAGTAATCTTCCCTTCAACATATCCCTGTAAGGCACATGCCAAACCGTAACATACAACAAAGGCAGATAATAGTGTCAACAGCGTCTGGAAACTAAAACTAAGGTCTAGATAATCCGTATTGAGGACAAACGCAAACGGAAGGATAAATCCAGTAATGCCCAGCTTGACAGCGGTAAACCCCACCTTTATTGGATTCTCATCTGCAATACCCGCTGCCGCATAAGATGCTACTGCAACTGGTGGAGTAATTGCGGATAATGAGGCAAAATACAGTAGAAACAAATGAGCCGGCAGAGTTGGTACACCAAGCCCTACAATCGCCGGAGCAATCGCTGTCGCACAAACAATATAAGCTGCTGCAGTTGGTAGTCCCATACCCAGAACCGCGCATACCAGCATTGCCAAAATAAGACTTGGAATCAAAGCATTTCCGCCTAACTGAACGATAAAATTGGAGAACTTAAGTCCAAGTCCAGTCAAGGAAAAGATTGCAACAACAATACCAGCTGTGGCGCAAGCACCCACGACTGAGCAAAGCGACTTACCAGTACTTACCGCACCATCAACAATGCCTTTTAAGCGAATCGGGTCTTTTTTGTCCAAAAATCCAAAGATCAAAATTGATGCAATCGCATAGATAGCGGCTTTCATGGGTGTTGCTTTAATTGCCAGCATCATAAACAATAAAACAGCAACCGGAACAAATAACTTAAGCCCCCTTTTCAGTGAGTCATTTAAATCCGGAATCTCCGACTCATCCAAGCCGCGGATGTTATACTTAACCGCCTCTAAATCCACCATTTTCATGAGACAGACATAGTACATAAGGGCCGGCAGAATTGCTGAAACACAAACGGTTGCATATGAGATACCAGTTACATCTGCCAATACGAATGCGGCGGCACCCATGATTGGTGGCATAATCTGCCCTCCAGTGGATGCTACGGCTTCTACTGCACCAGCAACATCAGACTTATAGCCATTACGTTTCATCAGGGGAATGGTAAACGCCCCCGTACTCACAACATTAGCCACACAGCTGCCGGAGATTGTACCAAAGAATGCACTTGCGATAACGGCCATTTTCGCCGGACCGCCACGCTTTTTACCTGCCAGTGCGGTTGCAATATCCTGGAAAATCTGATCCGCACCTGATATATTTAAGTACGATGCAAATAACAGGAACAGGTAAACGTTTGACGCCGAGGTTCCAATTGGCGTTCCATAAACTCCGCGGTCAGAGAAAATTGCCATCAACGTTCTTTGAAGCGTATATCCTCTATGACCAAACAACCCCGGTATTTTATTTCCAAATAATGCATAAGCAATTGCTACTAAAGCAATGATTGGAAGTACATTTCCCAATACTCTCCGGCCTGCTTCCAGTACTAGTAGTGTAATAATCATACCAAAAACATAAAGCTCTGAAGTCAATTTATTATTCTGCATATTTGCTGTGTATTGATCAAAGTTAGTGATTACATACATACTGACCACGATAGTTAATATTATCAAAATCCAGTCAATGACCCGGCATATAATTTGCATCTGCGGCGACAGCTTTTTTTTGTTTCCCAGCGGATGACAAAGAAAAATGAAAACCATTCCTATTAACAAGTGCCATGCATAAAACAAGATACTGGGTATTGTAAACAGTGTATAATTGCCTACATGAATAAATACCGCAAACAGAGCAAGTGCCACGATAATTCCTTTCATCACCTGCTGATATGTACTTTTTTTCTCCATATTAACCTACCCCTTCGTATGATATTCCAAAAGCTATTCTACATACTCTTCCGGAATCAACTCTGCCGGGACTTCAACCCCAATCTCTTTTAGATACTGAACGGTTCCTGCATGCAGCGGAACATTGAAATGCAAATAATTCTCCGGAGTCGCGTACATCAGACTTTTATGAACCTCGATGAATGCCGGATTATTTTCAAAAATGGCTTTTGCCATAATATAGCCATACTCCTGAGGTACCTCACTGCTTGATACCAGCATATTCCATTCAGAAACAACATTAATATCTTCATTCAGGCCCTTATAGGAGCCAGATTTTAACACATCAGCGCTATAGAAAGGATATTTCTCCGTAAGGAAAGTCTGTTCTTCTTCCGTTAATCCAATAAACCGCACATCCTGAGTAGCTTCGAGCTCTGAAATCGCAGATGCCGGCGGATAATAAAAGATTAATGCGGCATCCAGCTGGCCATCACCAACCGCTGAGGCAGTGGCTCCATGTCCATCATTAAATATTGAGGATGGCTTGATACCAAGATCATCAAATGCAGCTCTGAAGACACTGTCCATGGCCATACCTTTAGACCCAAGACCAATCACCTTACCGTTAAAATCGGTTAAATTATTCACATCTGAAGATGCCAGTGTATACATGGTCAGGTAAGATGGATATAACGGCACCAAACCTCTTATCTTATCCATCTTTCCGCCGGTCCACTCTGCTTCACCCTCCCAAGCTTCTGCAAGTGATGAAGTCATGGAGATACCCAGCTCTGCTTCGCCAGCCTGTATCATGGTTAGGTTTGCCGAAGAACCTCCGGTCTCTTCTGCTGTAATAACAAAGTAGTCCGGAAGGGTGTTATTTAAGATCGTTGCAGCTCCACCACCAACCAGATAGAAGTTACCGCCAGCCGAGCTTGTCCCTAATGAATATCGAAGCGGGGAACTGGGTTTCTTGACAGAACCTGTATCCGCTGCCACCTTCTCTGCCCCATCAGTGCTGGCTGCTGCCATAGTAGTTTCATTTGTTGTCTTTGTTTCCGTTGTAGACCCACAACCAGCCAGTGACAGGCCCATAATAATTGCAACTGCTGATCCCATAATTTTTTTCATCTCATCTTCTCCTTATACGTTCGTTCGTTTTTTAAGTGGTACCAAAAAGACTCGTAGTTCTCGAAACGCAACACCACTCTTTAAGCCGCCTCCACAAACATGGCCACCTGCAGTAGCGCAGCTTGCATGAATATGTACAAACAATGGACTGCTTTTATCCGGATATACCGACTCAAGTTCCGGATCCATATGTTCCCGCTTCATGATTTCACCGGAAAAAGATAATATTTCCGCCGCCCCAAAGCAGGGAGTTGAACCGATACGCAGCGGCAGTTCATTTTCTACAGGCGTGGTAAACTTCATATCCTGAACCGAACCAACCGCCCCGATAATGGCAACCTCTTCCCATTTTTTCGCCAGAACATAATCTGTGATTGCCATGCGGATATCCACACCAGCCGGAATCACTACATCATATAGTATGTTCATTTGTATTACCCCTTAACTTTTTTCATCGCCTGACTGGCCGCAATTAAAATCGGATCGTAAACCGGTGCTACTGGAGGTGCATAAACCAAATCCAGCTCACTGATTTGTTTTACCGTCATCCGATTAGTAATTGCTGTAGCAAACACATTAATCCGTCCGGAAACACTCTCACTGCCAATTCCCTGTGCTCCGAGAAGCTGCCCCGATTTCTGGTCCAGAACCAAACAAATTATATTATCTTTACCGCCAGGATAATAGGAAGCTCGGTCGGCCTTCGTAATGATCGATGTCGCCGGTTCAAATCCGGCTTGCTCCGCCTCCCTAACCGATAATCCGGTCGCAGCAATCGTCAGTTCAAATACTTTCGTAACAACGGATCCAAGCACACCAGGAAAATAATCTTCTCCGCCGGCCAGATTCTCGCCGGCTACTTTCCCTTGTTTATTGGCGGTCGTTCCGAGCGGAACATAGGCTGTCTTACCGGTTACAATCTGCTTCATTTCAACACAATCTCCACACGCCCAAATCGAATCATCACTGGTTTGCATGCGGTCGTCCACAACAATGGCATCTTTTAATCCAAGCTTTAATCCGGCCTTTTTTGCCAGCTCAGATGCCGGCAAAACACCAATTGACATCAGAATATAATCAACCGGCTGTGACTCACCCGTATCTGTTTCTACGGCACATACGGCTCCGTTTTTAGTAGCAAACCCTGTCACATCGGCATTCAGGTGAACAACAACACCTTTTGCTTCAAGGGTTTCTTTAACATTTTGCGAAAAACTCGCATCCAGAAATGGGAGCAATCGCTCCATCTTTTCGAACAGATGAACCTGAACACCTACTTGAGTCAGCTCTTCTGCCATTTCAAGTCCGATAAAACCACCGCCGATAATTGCTGCAGTCTGTCCCTGCAAAGCAGCCCTTTCTTTTAAAAGAATACCGTCTTCTACTGTTCGCAAATAATAAACACCATCGGCATCAATGCCGGCGATATCCGGTTTGATCGGTTTCGCACCAGTAGAGATTACAAGCTTATCATAAGAATAACTGGTTTCTTCCTTAGAATCAAGATTTAATACCGTAACCGTTTTATGTTCCCGGTCAATCTTGGTTACTTCATGGTGTATAAAGGTAGCAATATTTCGTTTGGTAGTTAATTGCTGCGCAGTCATGGCAATCAATTCATCCGCTTCATCAATTAACCCACCGACGAAATAGGGCAGCCCGCAGGCACCATAACTTACGTACCCGGATTTTTCAAACACTTTGATATCCATGTCCGGCATCGTCCGCCGGGCTTTGGAGGCTGCGCTTAAACCAGCCGCAGTACCTCCTATGACAATCAGTTTTTCACTCATTTTGCTCTCCTGTTTCTTATTTTACACCATATTTATCAATAACGCCCATCTCACCCATCAGGGTCTCCAGGTCCTCCAATTTCTTACCACCATACGCCAGGTAAGGTTTACGCAGATGGCCTCCTGGTAATCCGAGAATTTCAAGTGCTGCCTTGATAACAATCGGATTTGAGAAATCATACAGCTTCTGGAGCAGTGGAAACCATTTGAAATAATCTCTGCGGCACTCTTCCATGATCGTCATATCCGTCCAAGGCCTGGAATAAGAAGCTGCCTCTTCCGGAATGATGTTTCCGCCAATGTTGGCAGTCCCGGTACCACCCACTGCCAGAGTGGGAATAACGATTGAGTATTTCGGATAGTCACAACACATAATTTTAATTTTATCACCACACAGACGCTGGACCTGAACCAGCTGTTCGACACTCGCCATAGCCTCTTTGTCAACAACAAAATGCGGGTGCTTGTCAGATAACTTCTTAATGCTTTCCGGCATAATCTGCACACCCAGCCGGGACGGGTTGTTGTAGATACCGCAAGGAATACTGACTGCACTCATACAGGTATCAATATGCGCATATGCAGCGGCCTGAGGTACCAGCACATAAGGTGGTACGGTAAAGATCACACCATCGGCGCCTTCCCTTTCGCAAAACTGAGCAAACTCAACACTCTGGTCTGTTGTCATCGCTGAAGCACTGAAAAATACCGGAATCTTGCCACTGGCCATTTTAATGACTTCTCTAACAATTGCCTTCTTTTCTTCTAGTGATAAAAGAGTAACCTCACCAGCTGAACCAAGCACAAACAGCTGTGATGTACCGAATTTAATTTGCCGCTGAATCAGCGTATCAAATCCCTGAAAATCAATGTTGTCATCCTCTGTGAATGGAGTTGGCATTGCCACCCAGGAACCCTGTAAATTTGTCATAATAAATATCCTCTCTTTGTCTTTATATATATCACCTCGTTATAAAACAAGGAAATAGTTCTTAGTTTTCCAGCATGATTTTCAAAAATTCCACATAAGCCGAACGCATGCCATCCCGACCCATCCGCCCAATACTCCTCAAAGACCAATGTGTTTGTGATAGTATACCGAGCTGATTCTTCTGGTAAATACCAATCAGGTTACTCAGTGCTAATGCCCGCAACATAATTTCTCGCGGCACTTTCAAATATTTCCCTTGCTTTGGCAGCCCCTTCCACCCTTTTCACAAATGTATATTTTCGTTTGTTTCCATTGCATGTTTTCATTATATATGACGATAAAACATATCTCTACGTGCTAGTTTACAATGTGTAATATGTTAAACTGTAAGATATGTTACACAAATAAAGAAACAAATCATACAATTAACAAACAGTAAAAAAAGAACCATAGGCAATTACACCTACAGTCTTCTAATTGATTAGTTAATATTTAATTTTCATCTGAATAATCTTTATATTTTTTTGCATTTACCTGCATTGTTCGATTGACAACTCGGATAAAACCATCACAACAAAGTTCACCAATCAGCTTACTAACGGTTACTCTTGAACCACCAACTATCGTACTGAGTTCATATTGGTTATAATTAACCTTCAAATTATACCATTGATCTTCAATTAATTTCGCAGTATCTGCGGTTGTACAGAATAACCGCTTTAATCGGTCTTTACAAGAGTTAAAGGTAAGATTTGCTACTTCATATCGCAGATTGAGCATTTTACGGGAATAGCTTTCCAGCACCGCATCGCGGAAGATTTTGTTGCTGTCCAGCAGATTCTGGTATGTTTTTGCGGGTATTTTATACAGAATAGTTTTAATCTCTGTTTTGGAATATAGCCCTGTTGGTTTATTCATAGAACAAGGGGTTTCTCCAAAAAACCAACCGTCAGTCAGCGTATACAGAATTTTCTCCGATCCGTCACTGCCAACCATATAATGTCTGGTTCGGCCGCTTTTAATGTATATGACATCCTTCAGATACATTCCGGGCTCCAGAAATATTTCTCTTGCCGGATATGTATACTCTTCACCAAATTCTGAAATCAACTTTTCAAGTTTCTCATTTGGCTCTAATGGCAAAGTTAGATTTCCTGTGTCAGAATTCATCACTATCCTCCCCTTCGTCATACTCAAGTCAGTATAGTGATTAAAACATACCGCAGCTTTATAATCAATAACCGTTGCTTATAACGACTGCGTAAATTTATCTTCGGATTTAATGGTGCAGAGTTCACCCACGATG
>JAEWRS010000199.1 GCA_023398855.1 Bacillota bacterium | reverse complement strand
ATGGACGCATTTCTTGCAGAACCTTGGGCAAATGACAATTCCTTAACCGTTGCACAGGTGCTGTCCAGTCAGATTGCAGTCATCGGTGAAAATATGAACATCAGAAGATTTGAAAAGATCGTAACTGATGGTGTGGTCGTAGATTATATCCATGGCGGCGGCAGAATTGGTGTTTTGATTGAAGCAGAGGCAGAGGTTGTGAATGACTCTGTAAAGGAAGCTTTAAAGAATATTGCAATGCAGATTGCTGCATTAACACCAAAGTATGTAAAGAGAGATGAAATTCCTCAGGATTTTATTGATCATGAAACTGAAATCTTAAAGGTTCAAGCCAAGAATGAAAATCCGGACAAGCCGGACAATATTCTTGAGAAAATGATCGTGGGCCGTTTAAATAAAGAATTAAAAGAATTTTGTCTGGTAGATCAGGCTTATGTAAAAGATGGAGATTTAACCGTTGGAAAATACTTGGAGCAGGTTTCCAAGGAAGTTGGCGGTAAGGTAGAAGTGAAAAAGTTCGTACGTTTTGAGACTGGTGAAGGTCTTGAAAAGAAAGAAGAGAACTTTGCAGAAGAAGTTGCAAAGCAGATGCAGTAATCTTGTAACAGGATTCTGGGGGGAATCCCATGGGTATCCATGGGATTTTTCTATTCAAACAATGTCCGTTTACCATTGACAAATGTTTCTAGCTTAGGCGGACATCACTATACCAAAGGAGTTGAGGAAAGTGGCTAAATATATTTTAAAACGTATTATTATGGCGATTGTAACCATCTTTGCTGTTGCATCGGTTACTTTCTTTGTCATGAACATGGTGCCAGGCGGCCCCTTCATGGCTGAGAAGGCCATCAGCCCACAGGCCCAGGCGGCCCTTAATGAAAAATACGGCCTGGATAAGCCGTTAGGGGAACAGTATGTAACCTATATGAAGGATTTGCTTCATGGCAATTTGGGATTGAGCGTAAAACAGCGCGGCCGTACGGTGAATATGATTATTGAAACAAAGTTTCCGGTGTCCGCTAGAATCGGCGGATTGGCGATTCTGACTGCCATATTAGTCGGCGTTCCCTTAGGCAGTATTGCTGCGTTTAAAAGAGGAACTATTGTTGACAATATTATTATTGTGTTCAGTACATGCGGCATTGCTGTGCCAAGCTTTGTAGTCTGTACCATATTAATGTATGTCTTGAGTTTAAAGCTGGGTCTTCTTCCTACATTTGGACTGGCATCGTGGAAAAATTACATTATGCCTGTCCTTGCTTTGGCATTTTATCCGTCCTCTTATATCGCACGTCTGATGCGTTCTTCCATGCTGGATGTAATGGGACAGGATTATATGAGAACTGCCCGTGCCAAGGGGCTTTCCCAGGTCGTCAGCATTTTTAAGCATGCGCTTCGTAATGCCATTCTTCCGGTTGTTACATATATAGGTCCCCTTTTGGCCTATACCGTAACAGGAAGTTTTATAGTAGAGAAAATATTTACCATCCCAGGATTGGGTTCTGAATTCATTGGTTCCATTACCGGACGTGATTATCCTCTAATTATGGGAACAACGATTTTTCTTGCTACTTTAATGGTTATTATGAATGTGCTGGTAGATGTTGCTTATAAATTCATTGATCCGCGAATTAATCTGAAGTAAGGGAAAGGAGAAAGAAGATGCCAAAGAATAAATTATCAATGCAGCTAAATGTGGAAGACTTTCTCCCTGCTAGTGATGCAGAAAAGGAGAGCTTGACCGTCATGCGCAAAAGCGTTGGTTTCTGGAAGGATGGAATCAGGCGCCTGAAAAAGAATAAAATTTCCATGATCAGTCTTGTTGTGATCATTATTGTGTTTGTTTTGTCGTTTATTGTTCCCCAATTATATCCTTACAGCTATGAGCAGCAGATCAGGGGTAGCGAAAATCTTGCTCCCATGCAGTATTCCTCTAAAGAATTGACTGCAATGGAAGAGGGAAAAGATGTATTCCCCCATATATTGGGAACAGATAACTTAGGCAGGGATTATGCAATCCGGGTTATGATGGGAAGCCGTGTTTCCCTCATGGTTGGTCTGATCGCTTCCTGTATTATTCTGCTTATCGGTTCTCTCTATGGCTCTATCGCAGGATTCTTTGGCGGTTGGGTGGACATGATCATGATGCGTATTGTAGATATGATCTATACGGTTCCGGATATTTTGATTATTGTATTGTTATCCGTTGCCTTTGACCAGCCCTTAAAGGCCTTGGCACAAAGACCGGGCTTTCAGTGGATCCAGGTCATTGGTGTAAACTTAATCAGCATTTTCGTTGTATTTGCTCTGCTTTACTGGGTGGGTATGGCGCGTATTGTACGAAGCCAGATCCTGATTTTAAAGGAGCAGGAATATGTGACTGCTGCCAGAGCTCTTGGCGCCTCCAGCGGTCATATCATTAAAAAGCATTTGCTTACAAACTGTATTGGTACTCTGATTGTTACGACAACGCTTCAGATTCCTTCCTCCATTTTTACTGAGAGCTTTTTAAGCTTTCTCGGCCTTGGCGTCGCTGCACCCATGCCTTCTTTAGGAAGCCTTGCAAGCGCTGCGTTAAATGGTCTGCAAAGCTATCCACATCGTTTGTTTGCACCGGCATTTGCCATATCCATAATTATTTTAAGTTTCAATTTATTAGGTGATGGTCTGCGCGATGCTTTCGATCCAAAACTGAAAGATTAAAGGAGGAAAGATTCCATGAGTGAATATTTAGTGAATATTGAAAATGAACGCCTTTCCTTCTTTACACCAGCGGGAGAAGTAAAGGCACTGAATGATGTATCCCTTCATCTTCGTGAAGGAGAGGTTCTGGGCATCGTAGGTGAGTCTGGTTCCGGTAAGTCTGTGACGGCTTACAGTCTTATGGGCCTTACGGCTTATCCGGGGCGCCTGGTTGGTGGCTCCCTTAAGTTTAATGGACACCAGATTGAAAAGCTGACAGAAAAACAAATGAGAAAAATACGGGGAAATGAAGTTTCTATTATATTCCAAGATCCTATGACCAGCTTAAATCCTGTTTATACCATTGGCAATCAGATTACAGAAGTGATCATGCTTCATACCAAAAAGAATAAACAGCAGGCAAATGAAAGGGCCAGAGAGCTTTTGACTTTAGTAGGGATTAATGAGCCTGCAAAGCGTCTGATGCAATATCCTCATGAGTTATCCGGTGGTATGCGTCAGCGTGTCATGATTGCCATTGCACTTGCGTGTGAGCCCAAGCTCCTGATTGCAGATGAGCCTACTACAGCTCTTGATGTTACTATCCAGGCGCAGATTCTGGAACTGATGATGGAACTAAAAGAAAAGCTGGGTATGGCGATCATTATGATTACCCATGATTTGGGCGTGGTTGCAAACATGTGCGACCGTATTGCAGTTATGTATGCGGGAAAAGTAGTGGAATACGGCAATACGGATGACATTTTTTACAATCCCAGTCATGAATACACCAAAGGCCTTATCCGAAGCATTCCCAAATTAACGGAGAAAGAGCACAACAAACTGGTTCCTATTGAAGGAAGTCCTGTGGATATGCTTAATCCGCCTGCCGGCTGTCCTTTTGCACCCAGATGCAGAGCCTGTATGAAGATTTGTCTGCGTGAAATGCCGCCATACACGGACATATCTGATATTCACTACAGTGCGTGCTGGCTGCTTCAAAAACAGGAGTATGAACAGGCGCAGAAGGGAGATGCATGATGGAAAATAAAAATCTTGTAGAGGTGAAAAATCTACAGCAGTATTTCCCTGTTGCCGGAGGCAAATTATTTGAGAAGAGAGTAGTAAAGGCAGTAGATGATGTCTCATTTGGCATCAAAAAGGGTGAAACACTGGGACTGGTCGGTGAGTCTGGCTGTGGGAAAACTACAACTGGCCGCACGTTGCTTCGGCTTTACGAGCCTACTGCGGGTAAGATATATTTTGATGGGGAAGACATAACAAAAGTTAATATGCTTCCTTACCGCCAGAAAATGCAGATTGTGTTCCAGGACCCGTATGCCAGTCTGGATCCCCGTATGACCGTTGGGGATATTATCGGTGAAGCAATTGACATCCACCATCTGGCTTCCGGCAAAAAGGACCGTCAGGATCAGATTATATCAGTTCTGTCTACCGTTGGACTGAATTCAGAGCATGCAAACCGATACCCTCATGAATTTTCAGGCGGACAGCGTCAGCGTGTAGGCATTGCCCGTGCTCTGGCAGTAAATCCTCAGTTTATTGTCTGTGATGAGCCTGTATCAGCATTGGATGTTTCTATTCAGGCGCAGGTTGTCAATATGTTTGAACAGCTTCAGGAGGATATGGGCCTTACCTACCTGTTTATTGCCCATGATCTTTCCATAGTAAAGCACATTTCAAACCGTATTGGTGTGATGTATTTAGGAAAGATGGTAGAGCTTGCGGACAGCTATGAGCTGACCTTCCACAGCGTACATCCATATACAAAGAGCCTTATTTCCGCTATTCCCATTGCGGATCCGAAAACCAGCCGAAAATCCAAGAGAATCGTTTTGGAAGGGGATGTGCCAAGCCCGGTTAATCCACCATCTGGCTGTCGCTTCCGCACCCGGTGCCCATATGCGGATGAGCTTTGTGCGGCTCAAGAACCGGAGTGGAAAGAGGTTTCTTCAGGCCACTATGCCGCTTGTCACCATTTGGACAAAGTAAACTGATATTCATTACCGATTAATGTAATATTATGTGCCAATTTGTTTTTTTTCATTGCTATTATCAGGCATATGTGTTATGCTAAAATACAAATCGGCGCAGTGCTTGATTAATGCGTTATCACTCTGCGCTGAAAGAAAATGATATTTTATTAGGAGGAAGATCTATGAAAAAAATGTCACTTGTGCTGGCTGCTGTCATGGCCTCCGGTATGATTCTTTCCGCTTGCGGTGGGAATAATACTGCAGGCACAAAAGCAAACACCGACACAACCACAGCAGCGGCCGGCGGAGAAACAACGGACCCTGCCAAAGGAACAAACACGGGACTTGACCTTGCAGTGCAGGTTGGACCA
>JAEWRS010000002.1 GCA_023398855.1 Bacillota bacterium | reverse complement strand
ACTGGCTATAGAAATAACTGCTCCCAATAGAGAGACAACGGGGCAGGTTTTTCCGGCACTGGGCGAATGCAGAAGATTTTCTTTTGTATTCAATCAGGGTAATGTGTGGATTAATAATTATATTTTTGAAGAGGAAACCGGAGACCAGTTGATATTAATGCGTTTTCAGGATCCCCTTCCCGGTATCTGGACAATTCGTGTTCAAAACCTGGATCGTGCACCATTTTCCTTTCATACATGGCTGCCTTCAGGAGACTTGATTTCAGAACAGACTTTTTTTATAAATTCTAATCCGGATACCACCATAACTTCCCCGGGAAATGCAACGAATCCCCTGACAGTTACCGCTTACAATCAATTTAATAATACCATATTGCCTGAATCAGGCAGAGGCTATACAAGGACTGGATTTATAAAACCAGATATTTCCGCACCGGGATTTGAGCTTACCTGCGCGGTACCGGGAAATCAATATGGAAGCATTACAGGAAGTGGATCAGCAGCCGCTCAGGCAACAGGTGTTGTTGCAATGGTTTTTGAGTGGGCGATTCCCAGAGGGAACTATACCAATATAACGGGTAATGATGTAAACCGCCTGATCATTCGGGGAGCAGACCGCAACAGCAGTAATACTTATCCAAACAATATCTGGGGATACGGGCAGATCGAAGTTAACCGGCTGTTTGAAAGGCTTACCAATATCTGACGGAGGGCAACAATTGGGTGTATTTTATTTAATATTGTTAAAAAACGGGACATATTGCAGCTCGTTTTTATTTTATGATTGAGGTTATGAAAGACATCAGATATAATAAAAGCAATGGCTTGGGTCTGTACTGAATAAAGTGTGGTTAAGTCTGCTGGTATGATCTGTTTTTCAGGAAAGGCACAAAATATCAGGATACAGGAAAGAGGAAAAGGAATGGAAGACAAGAAAATCTCCAGTCTGGAAACGTATGAAAAGGCAGCCGGCATCAATGAATTTAAATGGTATATTTTTGATATCATTGATGAAGTGCTGAAACAGGATGGAATTGAAAAGAATAACTTCAGCCTGGATAGCCAGGAACCGGATGCAGTCTGTTTGTTCTTAAAAGATGGAGCATTGACGGTTTGCAGCAAAGCAGTAGAAGATTCCAGGCAACATGCAGATGTTTATCATGCGGTCTGTGATTTTTTTTACAGGCTCTACCAGGAAGAGGAAAAGGCAGAGAAAGCATTGACGCGTTTTCTCATAAGGACTCTTGATTTACCTGTGCTGACGAAAATACCCAGTCGTTCCAAGGTAAAGGATCAGATTTCCAGATGCCTGGAGGAGATTAGTCATCTGGAAGAAAAATTTAAAAATGAGCCTGTTAAAAAGACGGAAGCAATACTTTCACTGAAACGGGTTTATTTAAAAGGTCTCAATGAAAAATTAAAAAAATACTATGGGGAAATAGTATAAGAAAAAATCTTTGACTGATGTGAATAAAACATTTGGATCAGGCCATAATAGGATTATACCAAAGATGAGTGAATACTTATCCTCCCCTTTTTAATGAGAGAAGTCCCATAAACCGGTGTTTATATGGCTTCTCTCATTTTTTGTGCCGTAAGGACAAAGGTCAGAGAGTAATTGTAATGCTGAAAACAGAATAAAAATAGAACATATGTTTGCTTTTTCTGATTGTTTGTGGTATTATGTATGTATCAGGCAGACGATCGCATTCATGTGTTCAGGTCTGAAACTAAGAATTTAATTTAATATCTCTGTAATGAGGTTACTATTATTAACTATTTGCCGGACATTTTTCCAGAGCGAAAGGAGACTCGCGTATGATGATTACAAAAAATAATTTAAATGAAATATTGTTTGAAAACCAGGATGCAAGGCTGTTGATTGAACGTGTAGTTTCCTATACGCAGGCGACCTTATATTATTACCATGACATTGAAATTACAGTTGATAAGGCATTGGAAATTTACAACCGGGCGATGATAGCGGAAGAAGATTCTTCACATCATCCGATATCCTTCCTGGATTTGTCCGGGAAGAGCTGTAAATCTTTATATTCAGGAAGTGTTTGCTGAATAGTTTTTTAACCATGACTTTACTAAAAGAGTTGGAAACGGCAGGGGTGTATTGCGATGCCCTGACGTAGTTTGTTTTACCAATCGTTCAAAACAAAATTAAAACAATTTTAAACGAGAAGAAATAATAATAAATATTGACATAAATTATAAAATTATATAAAATTTAGATAATTTCAAGGGTTAAATGCTGATGAACTTTGCTTTCCCATGCCCCTATTCAGAAGACCTATGCAGGGATAAAACGCAGGGAATGAAAGAGGTAAGGCCAGGTTTTTTGCAGCTTGCCAGAAACAATGCAGGATTAGAGCAATAAAAAACAGAGTGTCAGGAGAAAACGATGAAGGACTATATCTTGGAAGTCTGTGTGGATTCTGTGGAATCTGCCAAAGCAGCGGTACGGGGAGGAGCAGACAGACTGGAACTGTGTACAAATCTGGTGATCGGGGGAACGACTCCCGGTGTGAGCCAGTTTAAGCAGATTCGCAAAGCCTGTGATATACCAATCAATGTGCTGATTCGGCCCCGGTATGGAGATTTTTTATATACGGATTATGAATTTCAGATGATCTCAGAGGATGCGCAGATGTTTCGGGACCTTGGTGCAGATGGCGTTGTTGTGGGATTTTTAAAGCCAGATGGAAATCTTGACATGGATCGGCTGAAGGTGTTAAGAGAAAATGCAGGAGCAGGAAGCATGACCCTGCACAGGGCATTTGATGTATGCAGAGATCCCTACAGAAGCTTAAAAGAGGCCATTGAAGTGGGAGTGGATACCATCCTGACCTCTGGCCAGCAGAACACCTGTTTGGAAGGGAAAGAGCTTTTAGGAGAACTGATGGGGCAGGCGGACGGCAGGATCGACATCTTGGTGGGAAGCGGGGTCAATGGAAAGGCCATTGCCAGTCTGATGGCAGATATCGGTGCACGGTGCTTTCATATGTCCGGCAAAACGATTGTGGACAGCGGAATGACCTATCGGAAAGAACATGTAAATATGGGGCTGCCGGGGATTGGGGAGTATGATATTTTTCGTACCGAGGAGGAACAGATACGCCGGGCAAAGAAGCTGATGGAGGAAAAGGCATGTTTA
>JAEWRS010000535.1 GCA_023398855.1 Bacillota bacterium | reverse complement strand
CGGGCGCATGACAGAATTTTTGATGAATGACAAATGTGCGGCAGGAACCGGACGGTTTCTGGATGTCATGGCTGGAATCCTTCAGCTGAGGATTGAGGATTTGGAAAAGCAGGCGGCCTTATCAAAGCAGATAGTAAAAATATCCAGTACCTGTACGGTATTTGCTGAATCCGAGGTTATATCCCAGCTGGCAAACGGAGTCGAGATTCCGGATCTGGTTGCCGGCATCTGCCAGTCTGTAGCCAGCAGGGTAGCAGCTCTGGCGAAACGGGTCGGTGTGAAAGAAACCGTGTGTATGAGCGGGGGTGTTGCAAAAAATGGCGGGGTAAGAAAAGCCATGGAGCAGGAGCTGAGTCTAAACATTACCTATTCACCAATGGCCCAGCTCATGGGTGCTTTAGGAGCGGCGCTTTACGCTTATGATAAATCATAAAAGGAGGAATTTTTCATGGGAGAAGGAGAAAAAAAACCAAAATTTGCCGTTGATCCCAATTCAGCCAAGTTTAAGCTGAACGAGATCGTGGCAAAGCATTACAAGGAGGTCCAGGAAGCAAAGGACAGGGGAGAAAAAATCGGCTGGTGTGCCAGCAATTTCCCCCAGGAAATTTTTCAGACCATGGGTATTAAAGTCTGTTATCCTGAAAACCAGGCAGCCGCCATTGCTGCAAGAGGAGCAGGGCAGCGGCTGTGTGAAGTATCAGAGGCCGAAGGCTATTCCAACGACATCTGCGCTTATGCCAGGATCAGCCTGGCTCATATGAAGGTGGGGGAAACTCCGGAGCAGAACATGCCTTTGCCGGATTTCGTGCTTTGCTGCAATAACATTTGTAACTGCATGATCAAATGGTATGAAAACATTGCAAAGGAGCTTAACATTCCGCTGATTCTCATTGACATTCCCTTTAATCCTGATTACGAAGTTTCGGATGCCCAGGTGGAATATGTTAAGAGCCAGTTTCTGGCGGCGGCTCAACAGCTGGAGGAGATCACGGGGAAAAAATGGAGCGAGCAGAAGTTCAAGGAGGTTATGGAAATTTCTAACAGAACTTCCAGGGCATGGCTGGAGGCTACATCATATACCAAGTATACGCCCTCTCCCCTTAACGGCTTTGATTTACTCAATCATATGGCAGTGGCCGTCTGTGCAAGAGGGACCGTGGAGGCTGCCGAGGCCTTTGAAACCCTGCTGGAGGAATACAAAAATGCAGTGAAAGAGGGAACCAGCACCTTCCGCGCAGAGGAAAAATACCGGATCATGTTTGAGGGCATCGCCTGCTGGCCTCATTTAAGGGCAACAGCAACAGGCTTAAAGTCCCGGGGAATCAACATGGTGGCAACCATTTATGCCGATGCCTTTGGATTTATTTACAATGACTTTGACGGTCTGATCCGCGCCTACTGCAACGTACCCAATGCCATGAATTTAGAGCATGCAAGGGACAAGAGAGAAGCGATTGTTAATGAGACCCATACGGAAGGGCTTCTGGTTCATACCAACCGTTCCTGTAAGCTTTGGAGCGGTTTCATGTATGAAATGAGCCGCCAGATCGGAGAGGACTGCCAGATACCGGTCACCTCATTCGACGGCGATCAGGCTGACCCGCGGAATTTCTCTGAAGCCCAGTATGAGACAAGGGTTCAGGGGCTGGCGGAGATCATGGAATCCAACAAAGGGGGGAAAAACTGATGGCAACATTGAATGAATTATTAGAAAATTTTCATGACATTGCGAGTTCACCCAAAAAGCAGCTGAATGCTTATCTGGAACAGGGAAAAAAGGTGGTTGCCTGTGTTCCTGTTTATACGCCGGAAGAGCTGATCCACTCCATGGGACTGGTTCCTATGGGAGCTTGGGGAGCGGATATTGAGCTGAAGGAGTCCAAAAAGTATTTCCCAGCATTTATCTGTTCCATCATGCAGAGCATTCTGGAGCTGGGAATTAAGGGAGAATACAACGGTATTTCAGCCATTGTGATCCCATCCCTGTGCGATTCTTTAAAGTGTCTGGGACAGAACTGGAAATACGCGGTAAAGGACATCCCTTTTATTCCCATGACCTATCCCCAGAACCGGAAGCCGGAATCAGGAAAAAGCTTTACCAAGGCTTCTTATGAGCGTGTTATAAAGGATTTGGAGGCAGCAGCCGGAGTGAAATTCAGCGAAGCTTCATTAGCTCTGTCCAATGAAATCTATAATGAACACAATAAAGCAATGCAGAAGCTGACAGCGGGTCTGGAGCAGCACCCTTCCATTACGGCAGCCCAGAGGCGGGATATGTTTAAAAGTGCTTATTTCATGCGGAAGGAAGATCACACGGCACTGGTTTACCAGTTGATAGAAGCATTGTCGCAAGTTGAGGAGAAGGAAAGGAAAATTAAGGTGGTCACAACCGGAATCCTGGCTGACAGCGATGGGCTTTTGAAGATCTTTGATGAGCAAGGGCTGCAGATTGCCGCCGATGATGTTGCCCATGAATCCAGACAGTACCGTACGGATGTGAATCTGGAGCTTGAGCCATTGGAAGGACTTGCTGATAAGTTTTCCCGGATGGACCATTGTTCTGTTTTGTACGATCCGGAAAAAAAGAGGGCAGACTATATCGTTGATCTGGCAAAGAAATACCATGCCAGAGGTGTGGTGGTTCTTCTGACAAAATTCTGTGATCCGGAAGAATTTGATTATGTAATTATTAAAAAGGCCTGTGACAAGGCTGGAATTCCTATTATCCAGATGGAAGTCGACAGGCAGATGGTAAATTATGAGCAGGCAGGAACGATGATAGAAGCATTCAAGGATATGCTTTAACAGATTGGGAGGAATCATATGCAGATATTTCTGGTATTATTGAGTTTAGCATTGTTGATATTTTTGTGCTTTAAGGGAGTTCCGATTTTCTTTTCGGCAGTAATTTCTGGTTTATTTCTTTTGTTGACGGCAGGTATGAATCCTGTGGAACAATTCACTACTACATATGTCCAGGGCTTGTCAGGGTATTTCGGTAAATTTTTCTTCATCTTTGTTCTTGGTTCTCTGTTTGGCAAGCTGACTGATATCAGTGGAGCGGCAGATGCCATTGCGAAAGCAATTGTTGACAAACTGGGAGATAAGTTTATTATTCCGTCCATTATTATTGCTGGTGCAGTACTTACTTATGGAGGAGTGTCCGTATTTGTCTGTATGTTTACGCTTTACCCTCTTATGGTGTCCATGTTCAAGAGAGGAGATATATCCAGAACCTTGATCCCGGCGGTATATTTCGCAGGCGCAGGCACATTTTCCTGCATGATGCCGGGCAGCCCTCAGATTCAGAACTTAATGCCAGGTCAAATACTTGGTACCCCGGCGACTGCTGCTTTGGTTCCCGGCCTTATTGCTGCGGTATTTGAGGCGGCAATGGTGTTTGGGTTTACACTCTGGTATGCAGACCGCAGCAAGAAAAAAGGAATGCATTTTGAGATGACAGAAAGAGACAGACTCATGCTGGAGGCAAAAGAGGGAAAGCAGCTTCCAGGCGTTCTGTTGGCAATACTTCCCATGATTGTATTGCTGGTATCTTTGAATGTGTTCAGGGTTTCGGCAGAAGTAGCGCTCTTTTTAGGGTTTATGTCAGGTCTGGTGTTCTATTTTAAGTACCTTCCATGGAAAAATATCTGGCAGCATCTGGCAGATGGAACAAAGGATGGAACCGGTTCATTATTCAGTACTTCTGCAGTCGTGGGTTTTGGTTCACTGGTACAGGTAGTTCCGGCGTTTGGCATTTTGATTAAGTCTGTTACAGGAATTGGTGGAAGTCCGCTTATTGCTTCAGCAATAGCAGTTACGTTACTGGCCGGTGTTTGTGGTTCAGGCTCTGGCGGTCTTGGAATTGCATTGCCGATTATAAAGGATTATTTCATTCCTATGGGAATCAACCTGGAGGCGCTTCACAGAGTATCGGCATTGGCAAGTCTGGGCCTGGATTCTCTGCCCCATAACGGACTGGTTGTTACGGTGCTTAATATCACGGAGAACGACCATAAGAGTTCATATTTCCCGGTATTTATCTCGACTTGTGTGATACCTTTGATTACTCTGGTATTCCTGATTATGTTGTTTTATATGTTTGGTATGGCTTAAATAAGGAAAGGGAGAAACGCAATGTATATAGATTTTCCAGAAGTGCATGTCCCGATACAGGGACTTGAGCAGGTGACATTACCTGAAATGATCACAATTCGCCAAAGCTATGATCCGGCGAAAGTAGATGATATTGCAGGAACTATGAGAAAAGAACTTGAGAAGATTTTAGGTAAGGAAAACTATAAGGGCAAGAAGATATGTATCACAGCTGGGAGCAGGGGAATTCCCTATCTGGATGTTATGATCCGCACAACCTGTGATATGCTCAAATCTTATGGGGCAGAACCCTTTATCATACCATCTATGGGCAGCCACGGAGGCGGCACGGCCGAGGGACAGCTTGAAATGCTGGAGGGGTATCATATCACGGAGGAAACGATGAGCGTTCCTATTAAATCTTCCATGGAGGTGGTGCAGTATGATGAGTTAAACGGCATCCCCCTTTACTGTGATAAATATGCCTTTGAATCCGATGGCATTGTCATACTAAATAAGGTAAAACCTCATACAGATTTTCGTGGAATGCATGAGAGTGGTATGGCTAAGATGATTGCCATTGGCATTGCAAAGCATAAAGGGGCTTCTATGTTCCATAGCTTTGGATTCCACCGCTTTGCGGAATTGATTCCATCGGTAGCTGAAAAGTTTTTGGAAAAATGCCCCTTTGCATTTGGAATCGGAGTAGTTCAGAATGCCTACGATGACATCTGCAATATTGAGGTATGTACAAAGGACAATTTCATGGAGACGGATGCCAGGCTGCTGGAGATAGCAAAACAAAAGCTCGCCAAGTTCCTGTTTAATGACATTGATGTGCTGATTATTGATGAAATAGGAAAAAATATTAGCGGAAACGGTCACGACCCCAATGTGACCGGGCGTAACATCACACGAACCTTTGGGGATACACTCAACCTTAGAAAGCTCTTTATCCGGGGAATCACGCCAGAGGCGCATCACAATGGCTGTGGTCTTGGGTCAGCGGACATTACAACAAGACGCTGTCTCAATTCTGTTGACTGGGAAGTGACCTGGACTAATGTCCTGACAACTGGGATTATGGATGCCTGTCCCATACCCCTCTATGCCAATACGGACAAGGAAGCGCTTCTCATGTGTATCAGGTGTTGTCATAACCTGGATTACAGGAATGCAAGGGTTGTTCATATTAAGAACACTTTGTGCCTGGACGAAATACAAGTCTCCCAGGCTCTGTATGAAGACATTAAGGATGTAGAAGGAATTTCCTATGTCAGTGGACCAACACCTATTTGTTTTAATAAGGAAGATATGATGGATTGACAGGAGGTGGCCCCTTTCAGTGATATTTATATACTCTGGAAAGATGGGTGAAAAGGAGGTAGCATATGATCGATAAAAATAAAATGCCGGTCGCGGTGGGTGTTGCTTTTGTATGGTTTACAACTCAGTTCGGCGGAGGCTTTGCTTCCGGAGCACAGTTAGTGCAGTATTTTGTTGCTTTTGGTATCTGGGCGCTTATTACCCCGATTCTGGCTCAGGCCATTGGTGCGGTATTCCAGTGGTATGGTCTCCGGTTTGCAAAGATTCATAATGCTTATGATTACAGAACCTTTAACAACAAGTTTTACGGAAAATTCGCTCCT
>JAEWRS010000531.1 GCA_023398855.1 Bacillota bacterium | reverse complement strand
TGAATTCTACGAGGATAAGAATTTTACCTTTAAGGTCAATGCCCGCAGGGGAAATAAGAAGTATCCGGTGAATTCGGAGCAGATTAACCGGGGACTGGGGGAACTGATCCTTAACACGTTTCCTGAGACAAAGGTAGATGTCCATAAGCCGGATGTGATGCTTCATGTGGAAGTACGGAATAAAATCAATATTTACTCCCAATCTATCCCGGGTCCGGGCGGAATGCCGGTAGGAACCAATGGAAAGGCCATGCTTCTCTTATCCGGTGGCATCGACAGCCCGGTGGCAGGCTATATGATCGCAAAGCGGGGAGTGAAAATTGATGCCGTTTACTTCCATGCACCGCCATATACCAGTGAACGGGCCAAGGAGAAGGTAATTGATCTGGCAAAGCTGGTTTCAAAATATTCCGGGCCCATTCATTTGCATATTGTGAATTTTACGGATATCCAGCTTTATATTTATGACAAATGTCCCCATGAGGAGCTTACCATCATCATGAGACGCTACATGATGCGGATCGCAGAGCGGCTGTCAGGAGAAAGCGGTGCCATGGCCCTTATTACCGGAGAGAGCATTGGACAGGTGGCTTCCCAGACCATGCAGTCTCTGACAGCCACGGACGCAGTCACCACCATGCCGGTATTCCGTCCTGTTATCGGCTTTGACAAGCAGGAGATCGTGGATGTGTCGGAAAAAATCGGTACCTATGAGACTTCTGTGCTTCCCTTTGAGGATTGCTGTACCATTTTTGTGGCAAAGCATCCAGTGACAAAGCCCAATTTAAAGATGATTGAGCGATCAGAGGAAAAGTTAGAGGAAAAGATCGGAGAAATGGTCGAGACAGCTATCAGTACAGTGGAAAAGGTCTGGTGCTAAAAGAAAAATAAAATCGGGGTCCGGCTCCTTTTGGAAAAGGCCGGGCCCCGAAAACATTCCTTATGCTTAATCTACAATATATGGAGATAAAATATTTAAAATTTCATCGGCGTTGTTTTCGGAGTGAATATTTAAATCAATAGGCTTGGAAAGATCAAGGCTGAAAATGCCCATAATAGACTTCGCGTCGATCACGTATCTACCGGAAACCAGATCAAAATCAGTATCAAATTTTGTTAAATCATTTACGAAAGACTTTACTTTGTCGATGGAATTTAAAGATATACGAACTGTTTTCATGTGAAAAACCTCCTTAAGTGAGCTGTTTTTATTTTATCAGGGAACCGCCCCTTTTTCACTTCAATACTACTGATATATTGAATAAAAGTCAATGGTAATTTTACATGAAAATACTGAAAATAATCTGATTATTTAGATAGGAGAAAATAAAATGAAAAAGGCAGCCCTGCATAATCTTGGGTGCAAGGTTAATTCCTATGAGACAGAAGCAATGCAGCAGCTTCTTGAGCATGCCGGATATGAAATTGTTCCCTTTGCGGAGGGAGCTGATGTTTATATTATCAATACATGTTCTGTAACCAATATCGCAGACCGGAAATCCAGACAAATGCTTCACAGGGCAAAGAAAATGAACCCAGAGGCAGTTGTGGTGGCCGCCGGGTGCTACGTTCAGGCAGCAGGAGAAGAGCTTAAAAAGGATGAGGCAGTGGATCTGATCATCGGCAACAATAAAAAGACAGAGCTGGTTTCCGTTTTAGAGGATTATTTTGCCAGCAAAAAAAAGCCGGAAGAAGAAATGGTTATTGATATCAGCAGCATCAGAGAGTATGAAAACCTATCCATTGACAAGATTGCTGATCACACCAGGGCTTTTATCAAGGTTCAGGACGGATGCAACCAGTTTTGCAGCTATTGCATCATTCCCTATACCAGAGGACGGGTCAGGAGCAGGAGGCCGGATGAGGTGGTGGAAGAGGTGAAACGCCTGGCAGCTTCCGGTTTTCAGGAAGTGGTTCTTACCGGTATTCATTTAAGCTCATATGGAATGGATTTTCCGGAGAAAGAGCGGCTTACACTTTTGGACCTGGTGAAGAGCATTCATGAGGTAGAAGGTTTAAAACGCATACGCCTTGGTTCCTTAGAGCCCAGAATTGTAACAGAAGAATTTGGCAGGGAGCTTGCGGCGCTGCCTAAAATATGCCCTCACTTCCATTTATCTCTTCAAAGCGGATGCGATGATACGTTAAAGAGGATGAACCGTCACTATACTGCCAGGGAATATGATCACTGCTGTAATATTTTGCGGAAGGTTTTTAAAAATCCGGCCATCACTACCGATGTAATCGTTGGATTTCCGGGTGAAAAGGCGGAGGAATTTAAGCTGACCAGGGAATACTTGGAAACGATCCGTTTCTATGAGATGCATGTTTTTAAATATTCTAAGAGAAACGGAACCAAAGCGGCAGTGATGCCTGACCAGATACCGGAATCCGTCAAGGGAGAACGCAGCAATGAATTGCTATGCCTGGAAAAGGAAATGTCTCTTGAGTACCGGAAAACGTGGCTGGGATGTCCGACAGAAGTACTGATGGAAGAAGAATACTGGTGGAATGAGGTCCGTTACATGATTGGTCACACAAGAGAATATGTTAAGGCGGCTGTTCCATTTGAAGAAGGCTTAAAAGGTGCATTGATAGAGGGTATTCTTGTGGATATGATAAATGATGAAGTGGCATTTTTGCAGCGCTGAGAGACAAAATTTATTTTTATCTTGCCGAATCCTCAGTTATGGTTTAGAATATAGTAGAACAGTTAAAGGACGTGAGAAGCATGGGCGATATTCATAATACGCAATTTTTCAAGGCAGTACAGGAAAACAAACTGAATGTAAGCCAGGTATTGGAACAGGTTTATATAGCTCTTTCCGAAAAAGGCTATAATCCTATTAACCAGATCGTGGGTTATATTATGTCAGGAGATCCTACTTATATTACCAGCCATAAGAATGCCAGAAGTCTTATCATGAAAGTAGAGCGGGATGAGATTTTGGAAGAACTTATGAGGGTATATATTGATACGAAGTTGAAGTAAGTTTGTGGATAATCTTAAGTCTAGCTGTCAGATGAAGTGGAAAAAGGCGGAGTCTGGCAGTTTGTTTTTATACGGTTGGCTTTGGACCAGCTTTATTTTGCTGCACAAATTATGCATAACGCTGGAATCGTTAGGAGATAAAATATGAGGATTATGGGGCTTGATTACGGTTCTAAGAC
>JAEWRS010000520.1 GCA_023398855.1 Bacillota bacterium | reverse complement strand
GTCCTCCTCTCCTTCCAGTATATCGTTCAGCAGATTTAATGTCTGCAGGTTATCATCCGCAATTGCAATACTGATTTCTGACATATTGAACTCTCCTTCTGATTCTTCAAAATAAATTAAAACTAGTGTAAAGCCATTATAGTCTTGCCCTAGCTTATGCCGCAACGGGATTCTATCGCATTATTCGACAAAAAGAACTTCTCAGACATTATTTTCCAAAATATTTTTTTATCAAAATCTGCCAGAGGTCGAACAGGCCCCTCCTGACACGGGTCACTGGCAGACCACTTGTTTTTTGCCGGTGTTGAAAATTGAAACTCCTTGTCGGCAAAAAAATTTCAAAATTTTCCATCCCACGATTTCTATATTAACACATTATAAATACTATGAAAAGCATCATTTATAAAAGAAAGCATTTTTTATAACCTTAATTACTACATTTCGACTATTAAGTCGAATCTTTCTGTATATTCTTGGTATAATACACCCGAAAAACAAATCTTTCTTTTAAATATACTGTAAGAATTGTTTTTTTACTGAAATATGAAAAAAGAAAAGAACGGCGTCGCAAATATTTACGCTCCTGTTCTTTTCTTCCCTAGTTGTCAGACTCAGTGGTTGATCATATTTTCGATAAAAATTCCGTATCCTCTTGTTGAGTCCTGAATGAACACATGGGTCACGGCTCCAATTAATTTGCCATCCTGAATTATAGGACTGCCTGACATGCCCTGAACAATTCCTCCGGTCAGGGCCAGAAGGTCCGGATCAGTGACCTTGATTACCATTCCTTTGCTCTTATGAGTGGTGGAGTAATCCACGCGCTGTATCTCAATCTCATAATCCCGCACCTTTCCTGATACATCACTCCTGATATGAGCAATACCCTTTTTCACATCCTGACGGTATCCGATGGGAATGGCATCCTGTGCCAGACTCTGCTTAAATCTTTCATTCACACTTCCAAATATTCCTTCTTCCGTATTAGAGCTGATGGTACCCAGAGTAGATCCAGGTCCATAGTAAATGATGCCGCTCATAACTCCTGGTTTTCCAAAGGTTCCCTTTTCAATTCCAAGAATGGCCGTTTCATATAATGCCCCATCAGTGATCTGTACCACATTACCAGTGTCGCTGTCGCTGATTCCATGACCCAATGCACCAAACTGTCCATTCATGTCTACATAGGTCATGGTGCCGATTCCCTGCGTGTCATCCCGGACCCATACACCTAACTTATAGGTTCCGTCCTCCGCTTCCGTTGGATTCATTTTAACATCAATAGTTTCCCCGTTTCTTCTGACCTTTAAAGCTGCATCCGAGGGGCCGATTTTGCTTAATTCGCTCATCAAGGCCTCCTTATCCTTTAAGGGTGTTCCATTGATGGCCTCGATATAATCTCCGGATTGAAGAATCCCAAATGCCGGCTCCACAACCATTCCGTCTTTTTTTGTTACATCACCAGTACCGATCACCATAATTCCGTCGGATTTTAGGTAGATCCCAATAGGAGTGCCACATGGAATGGCATATTTGGTATCTACTACATTCACCTGAATGTCTTTTAATTGAATCCATCCAAATAATTTCAATCCCAGCTTGTAGCTTCCCTGGTTTTCCGAATACACGGAAAATGGCTGATTTACCTGAAGGTGGATCTGATCGGAAGGGATATTTGATCCATTATTCAATACCACTTCCTCGCTGTCAGAAGACAACGTCACATCAAAAGGCATGGAGAAATGAAACTGATCTTCTTCCTGTGCGACAATATTCAGTTTGTCAGGGATTACCCTCTTCATATAGAACCAGGAGAATCCGATACAAAAGATCAGGCTGATCCAAAATGCTCTTATAATAATCCTGTGAATTTTATTTTTTGCCATCTCACATACCTCCTTAGGTGAATGAAAGGAGACAATTTTTTTTGCTCCTCTCTTAGTATGTGAGAAATTATTTAAATCACACTGTCATATTTTAGTTGTAACTATTTTCTTATGGTGGCAGCTATTGCAACAGAATGAAATACTTTTTATCCAGTTTACTTGATTCATCAGGGATATTTTTTCATATTCCTGAAAAGCTTATGCCAGTCTTATCACATACCTGTAAAACACAAGATATTTCTTATAAATAAGACGGAATCAAAATTATTCTCACAAAAAGGAGGATGCACCAGATTCTCACATTTTATGAATATATTTCTATTTTGTTTACTAAAGAATATTATTATATCTGTTTATGGACGACATCCATTGACTTATTTTATTAGTCACATTATCTGGCACAACTGCTTTTTATAATGAAGTTTCTCTTTATAACTTCCATATTTTTCCTCAGGATTATATTTATCTTCTTTGTTTATGTTCTCCATTTTTTTGACTTTTATTGAATAAATAGTTCAAATAAAAAACAGCTTATAAGGTTTGTTGAGCGGGTACAAAAAAGAGATCCGAAAGGCATAATTTTATGCATCTGGGATCTCATTATAATTCTTTTTTGACTTAAAACAAGGCTAAAAAAGAAACGCAAAAACAACCGAAAATAAGATGGCCGGAAGCAGATTCGCCACCTTTATCATCTTTCCCCAAACCAGATTCACGCCTACACAAAAAATCATTACTGAGCCGGTTAAAGACAGGTTGGACAATGCTTCTGCTGTCATAAGAGGCTCTATCAGCCTTGCCAGAAGTGTTATGGATCCCTGAAATATAGCAACTGGAAAGGCTGAGAAAATACATCCTTTTCCAAGAGAAACTGTCATAACCATAATAATAATCAGATCCAAAAGTGCTTTTGCAGCAAGAACCGTATAATCTCCTGAGATTCCATCCTGAATGGAACCTACCACTGCCATAGCTCCGATGCAGACGGTTAAAGAAGCTGTTACAAAACCGTCTACAAATCTTGTATCACCAACACTGTTGGTTTTTATTTTAAGCCATTCTCCAAAGCGTTCCATGGACGATTCCAGGTCCAGCCATTCCCCAAGCAGAGCCCCTAAGAAAAAGGACAGAATCAGCATCATGGTCCCTCTGCCGGTAAGCTCTCCCTGCCGGATTACCAGCATTTCTCCCATAACGCCTTCAATTCCAAGAAACAATACGCAGATACCGGCTGCATTCATCAGTGTCTGCTGGAACCGTTTCTCCATTTTTTTTCCAAACACAAGGCCTCCAAGGCCTC
>JAEWRS010000491.1 GCA_023398855.1 Bacillota bacterium | reverse complement strand
CATTGCTTGTTTTCCAACTTCTCATACATGACACTCCTTTTTATTCCACCCTCTTTAATACTTTTATTTTATGTGGGGGCAGGTTAAATAATGCTTCCATGGCACTGGAAATTTCAGCTTTTACCGTTGGGCTTCCTCCGCCCTGGGCACTGATGATGATTCCTTCTATCTCCGGACGTATTTCTTTCTCCACAATTGGAGATGTATTTTCTCCTGAACCGGTAAGAATGGTGCTTTCTTTTTTCTCCGAGCTGGCATTCTTTCTGGTTCCCCCGGAGCTGTCCTTTTCCTCGGTAGAGGAATCCGAACTGTCTTTATCCACTCGTAAGACCTTTTCCTCTGACGATTTCAGCACGATCATCACTTCTACCTGACCGACCCCATCCACGGTTTTCAATATTTTCTTTACCCTCGCCTCCAGCTGCTCCTCGTAAGTCCGGTCTGCTCCTGCAGCCGCAGCCGCTTCTCCATCTGCAGGCTCTGTTACGATCCCTTTTTGTAATGCCGTCTGGTTTTTGCTTTCTGCAGTCCGCTCCACCTTGGCGGCCATACCCGAACCGGAGGGAAATGTAAGGATCAGGATAATCATTCCAACCGCCAGCAGGATCAGCCATTTATCCTTTCCCATCTTCCACTTGAATTTCAATATCCTGTTCCTCCAAATCATAATATTCCGCAATCCGCCTTCTAAGACCAGAAAGCCGTGAATTTTCTTCCTGTTTCTGCCTTCTCACGTCCTCCTGCCCTTTATCCTCACCTTTTGAAGCCCCTTCCCCTGCTATTTTCACCTCTTCCACTTCCTGTACTCTTTCTACGGGAACCGTTCCATTCCCCGAAACAGAGATTCCCTTTGCCTCCTCTCCTTTTTTCTGAGGCATCAGAACCATGGCCACCTTCATTACATGTCCAAAGGAACTGCTCTCCTGATCCTTATTGATTTCCACCTTCGCTGCACTGCATTCAAATCCTTCCGTTTCCGCCATGGATTTTAAGTCTGTTCCAACGGCTTCTTCGTATCCTGCCATCATGGTTTCAAGTCTTTTCGCATCCATACTGGAAAGCTTTCCTGTCAGCTCACCTGCCTCCTTTTTAAGACTGATAGCCTCAAAATAATATGCCAGTGTATCATCAAGCCTTAAACCTCCTGTTATTGGTTTTAACACCAGAAGAATCAAAACCATGCCTGCAAATAATTTTATGTATTTCTCATATTTTTTATCTGGCAGAAGGTTTCCTGCCACGGTTATAAAGATAAGATAATAGGTTATATTACGTATCCAGCTAAATAATTCTTCCATGTCTCTCACCCGGTAAAGTAGGTCACATTGGTGGAAGCGCAAACCAGCGCTATAGTAACAATAAAGAGAATCACCCCTGATGCCGCAACAGAAAGAAGCATCCGGTGGCCCTTTGCCATATCGGAAATGCAGGAAACAATCCTCTTATCACAAACTGGCTGCAAAAGGGCTGCAACGCACTGGTATAATACCATCAGAACCACCAGTTTTAACAGCGGGATCACAGCGATGATGAGGAGTATAATAATACCGGCAGCTCCAATGGTATTTTTAATAAGTACCCCGGACCCCAGCACCATCTGGGCAACAGAGCTTACGCCCTGACCGATTCCCGGAATGGCTCCGATCAGCTTCTGGATCGCTCCTGTCTTTAAGGAATCCACATAAGGCAGAACCATGGATTGAATCAGGTGAAACCCCAGCACAACACCTATCAGGGTCTTTAAGCTCCAGGAAACCACCTGTTCCAAAAGCTCCGTAAGCTTTGAGAGCATGTCCTCTTTGGCTATGTGGCCTGCCATGACCAAAAGAGCATACACTCTGATGAGAGCTAACAGTACCTGCCCCAAAATCCACTGGGCGGAAGCAATGATAAACAAGGTGAACTCATAGGAAGCTGCAGCCGACGCGCTGCTCCCTGCAAATGCCGCCGCCAGGAAATAGGCCGGCATCAATATTCTGGTAAAATCCATCACCTGCCCCACCACGTTTCCCGTAATGGTAACACTGGTAAAAAAACTGGCAGCCAGATAAGTAAACAACAGCAGATAGGTGACGAAAAACCCGGTTTCAGAAATCTGGCTTCCCGTAAACACACTGGAAAAATTGGAAAATACCGCTCCAATGATTCCCAGCACCATGATCTGTCCCATCATATGTCCGCTGTTTTTAATCTCTCCCATAAGCAGGTCTTTCATCGCTCTTCCAACCTGTCCCATGACTTCATTTAATTTTCCATCCATCAGATCCTTCATCAGCTCTTTAAAGGAAAGGTTCAAGCCCTGGCTTCCCTTTGTCTGGTCCAGAAATTTCTGGATATCCGTCAAATCATATTGATCCAGATCCAGTTCTCCCACTGAGGCAGCTGCCTCCTGCCCGGAAGAAACCTCCGCTCCAGGGCTGTCCCCGGGAAAAAGCAGCAGGATCAAAAGACACAGCAGGAAAAAGACAGTTCTTTTCATGGTCTTTCTCCCTTCCGTCATGATAAAAATACCTGCAGCGTCTCAATAAGAGCCAGAAGAATAGGCATACTGACTGCCAGAACGGACAGCTTTCCAAATATCTCAATCTGCGTCCCAACGGCTCCATATCCTGCATCCTTGCATATTCCGGCAGCAAATTCTGCGATGTAAGTGATGCCAATCATTTTTATCAGGGTGGATAAATAGATGTTGTTGATCTTAATATAGGTCTGGATCTCTTTCATGGTATCCAGAATGGTGGTAAGCTTTCCCATACCGTAAAAGAATATAAAAAAGCCTGCTGCCATGACCAGATAGGTCCCATATTCTCCCTTCATTCCTTTTAAAGAAACCGCCAAAAGCACTGCAACGATCCCTGTTATGGCTATGGTCACTACAGTCATGTTTCTCACCTACAATGCAAACAGATTTTTAATGGATTCAAATAACTGGTAAATATAAGGCACCAGCCAGAACAGCACCAGGATTAGCCCCGCAAGGCTTGTTAAGAATGCCTGTTCTTCCCGTCCGCTGTGCTTTAATACCTGGCAGATGACGGAAACCAGGATTCCAACTGCTGCAATTTTAAAAATCAAATTGACCCCCATGCTATCCTCCTTAATACATTACGATTGTTAAGAACAAACCGCCCATAATACCCAGGCTGGTATAAAGACGGGTTTTTTCCTGCTTATGTTTTCTCAAATAGCCGATAGTTAAATCCAGCTGTTCCAGATATAAAAGGATGTTCCGTTCCTGCATGTCCATATCCAGGTACCCCAGATGCTCTCCCAGGCCCTTTAAATTCTGTTTGTCCTCTTTGGACAAGCGGACTTCCCCGGGAAGCTTGTCGATCTCTTCCTGCCAGATGGTATAAAAAGTTTCCCCCTGTTGCTTGTTTAGCCGCTCCGACACCTGTTCAAACAAAACCCCAATCTCACCTCCGGCCTTTCTGCCGGTGCGCTCAAAAGCTTCTGTCAGAGGGGAATTCGCATAAACAATCTCACCTTTTAACAAAAAAATCATCTTCCTTAGCTTTTCCACGGTCATTAGATGTTCATTCCATTGAGCTGCCATTAATAATCCTATGCCAGAGCAGGATATAATGACCATGGCTGCTCCTGATAACCTCAGCCACGTATTATCCATAAGCAACACACTCCCGCCTGTCCCACCGTATTCCCATCTCATGTACCTGGGATTTGTAGAGCTGGGTTCCCCTGGAGTCATAGATCTGGTCAATATTTCCGATCTTACCTAAATTATTTAAGACAATATATCTCTCAAAAATCCGTTCCTCCACCAGTTTTCTTAAAATGGGCTTTTGTTTTAAATCATCAATGGAGTTCCCATGAACGGTTGCAACCAGCTTACAACCACAATTCATCACGTATTCCATTGCCTCTAAGTCCTCCCTGCTTCCAATCTCATCCACTGCGATCACTCTTGGAGACATGGTCCGTATCAGCATCATCATTCCTTTTGCTTTGGGACAGCAGTCTAAAATATCGGTACGGATTCCCAGTTCATTCTGTGGTGTTCCCTGATAACAGGCTCCAATCTCAGAACGTTCGTCAACCACTCCTACCGTAAGTCCTGCATGTTCCTCAGAACCATTGGAAACCTGACGGATCAGATCTCGTAACAGCGTGGTCTTCCCACATCTGGGAGGGGAAATGATCAGCGTGTGATAGATCTCTCTCCCTTCCTCATAAAGATAAGGCAAAACCTCTGAGGCGCAGCCCTTTACCTGATGGGACAGCCGGACATTGATAAAGGATATGTATTTCATGGACTTTATCCCGGATTCATCTAGAATGGTTTTTCCTGCGATTCCGATCCGATGGCCTCCCTGAATGGTGATAAACCCCTGTTTCATCTCTTCTTCAAAAGCATACAGGGAGTAGTTACTCATATACTCCATGGTTTCCTTAAGCTCATTTTTAGAGACCGCTTAGGCTTCTTTTCCCTCCTTGCTCAGAGAAGCTTTAGGAGTTACATAATACTCCTCATTTCGGTATACCATTAAAAGAGGAGCCGCCACCCGGAG
>JAEWRS010000460.1 GCA_023398855.1 Bacillota bacterium | reverse complement strand
GCGGAAGCACTCCGCAGAGAATTTCCGGAGGACAAGAGGATTTTAAACATCTGTGACCAGCCGGAAAACGTGGTCCGTTCCTGCAGCAGACTATTAGCATGCAGCTGGGAGGATTTGGATCCGGTTTACTTCGGACTGAACCACTATGGTTGGTTTACCCATATGTACGATGTCCATACAGGAGAAGATCTTCTGCCAAAGATCAGGGAAATGGTTGCACAAAACGGTTTCCTTCCCCAGGATGCGGAGCAAAGGGATAAATCCTGGCTGGATACTTACGGGATGGTAAAGACGCTCATGGAGGACTTTCCGGATTTCCTGCCTAATACTTATGACCAGTATTACTTGTATCCGGAATACAAGGCCAGCCATCTGGATCCTGATTTCACACGTGCCGATGAGGTTATGGCTGGCAGGGAAAAGCGGGTGTTTTGTGAGTGTGCTGAGGTGATCCGGGAAGGAAAGCTGGGAGATAAATTCGATGAAATCTCCGATGCCCATGCGGAAATGATGATCAAGGTTGCGGAATCCATTGCCCATAATAAAAATGACAGGCATATCATGATCATTGAAAACAACGGAGCCATCGCCAATATGCAGAATGATGCCATGGTAGAAGTCGTGTGCGAGCTTGGGGCAAATGGTCCCCGTCCCATGAGAGTGGGAAATATTCCACAGTTTTATCTGGGACTTTTGGTAAACCAGGTATCCTGTGAAAAACTGATCGTAGATGCGTTTTTTGAGAACTCTTATCAGAAGGCATTGGAGGCATTTACTCTTAACAGGCTGATAAATGATGCAAAGAAGGCCAGAAAAGTGCTGGATGCCTTGATTGAAGCAAATAAAGGCATGTGGCCGGAGTTAAAGTAATCGGTACTGCAAAAGATAATTAGAGGGAGAGGATATTATCATGAAAAAAAACAGAGTCATGGACTTTTTTTCAGCTTTGGGGCGTAGTTTACTGATGCCAATTGCAGCTTTAGCAGCATGCGGAATTGTTTTAGGGTTGACTTCCGCGCTTATGAAGGCGCAGGTACAGGCGGCAGCGCCGTTTTTGCAGCAGGGGCTTGTCTATTTCATTATATTTACGTTAAATAAGGTATCAAGTGTTGTATTTACCTTGATTCCGGTGTTGTTTTCTATTTCCATTTCCTTTGGCCTGGCTAAGGAAGAAAAGGAAATAGCGGCATTTGCAGGTTTTATCGGCTATTATACTTTTTTGGTTGCATCGTCATGTATGATTAATTCCGGTTTTATGAATTTTGGAGCTTTAAAGATATCCACCATTCTGGGTGTGGAGACACTGGATATGGGGGCAGTAGCTGGTATCCTTTCCGGAATCATAACTGCTTCTCTTCATAACAAATATCATAAAATCACCTTCCCAGTGGCAATCTCTTTTTACGGGGGCAAACGTTTTGTGGCTATTGTGGTCATTATGGCCATGGCAGTTGTAGGTCTTGCGGCACCTGTCATATGGTCTCCCGTATCCATGGTCATTGACGGGCTGGGAGGACTGATATCTGCCACAGGACTGGCCGGAGTATTTGGCTATGGATTCCTGGAGCGCCTTTTGATCCCAACCGGACTCCACCATGTATTAAACGGCATTTTCCGTACCACCTCCATTGGGGGAACTTATGAAGGCGTGGAAGGGTGTCTGAATATATTCCTGCAGTTTGTGGACAAGGTAGACATATCACAGCTCAGGCCGTTTACAGTATTTTTAGGACAAGGCAAAATGCCCATGATGATGTTTGGCCTTCCTGCGGCGGCTTTGGCCATTTATAAGACTTCTCCTCCTGAAAAGAAGAACAGGGTAAAAGCGCTTATGATCGCTGGTGTTGCAGCCAGCATTGTATCAGGTATTACGGAACCTTTGGAATTTTCATTTATGTTTCTTGCACCTCCGTTGTTTTTATTCCATGCAGTTATGGGAGGTCTGTCCTTTATGCTCATGGCAGCATTTCACGTTGTGATCGGAAATACAGGCGGCGGCTTGATTGATTTCCTGATCTGGGGTGTGTTCCAGCCTGGATCCCGTTGGTACTGGGTTCTCATTACAGGACCATTCTTCTCCCTGACTTACTATTATGTTTTCAAGACCTATCTGACGAAAAAGCAGCTTTCCGTTGATGTATCTGATGAAGAACCAGAAGCAGATATCCGGGAAAACACCATGGAGGATAAGCAGCATGCGCTGGCCTCAAGGATCATTGAAGGGCTTGGGGGACACAACAATGTTTCAGCGGTTAATAACTGTCTGACCAGGCTCCGTGTGGATATAAAGGATATGGGACTGGTGAATGAGGAGCTTTTAAAGAAAACAGGAGCAATGGGCTTTGTCCGCTCCAGTGATATCCACATCCAGGTGATCTATGGGCCAAAGGTGGAAGGAATTGCATCAAACGTGAGGGAAGTATTAAAATATTAAAGCAAAAAGCTGTCTGACCGTGCAAGCTATGGTCAGACAGCTTTTTGTTTTGGTTAAGGCTGGGAGGAGGAGCTGCCTCCGTCTGCCAGAAGATTCTGCTTGATCCTGGTCACCAGCTCAATGAGAATCTGGATAATGGTAAAGATACCAAGCCTGGGATTAATATCAACATGGCGGTATTCCTCATTCTGGTCATTGGTGCAGATCGCAAAGGTACTGTAGGGGATCAGCGGGCTGTCCTTTTCGCAGGTGAGCAAAATGGTGATGGCTCCCCTGGCCTTTGCCTTGCGGAATGCGGACAGATAACGTTTGCCGTCTCCGTGGGCTGTGATGATGAAAAGGACGGCATTGCTGCTGATCTCGTGGATAAGTCCATTCAACAGGCGCTGCCATTCCACCAGGATGCAGGGATAGTCAAGGGTGGTTAAAACGGTCTGGAGGTATTTGGCCGCCAGAGAGCTTAAATTAGAGCCATAGATATAGATGGGCCGTTCGCTGGTCAAAAGCCCAGCGATCTCTTCCAGCTTATCTTCCTCCACCTGCTCCAGATTGTCCTTAAATAAGGCGAGGGAGTGGTGGATTAAGTCGTCTGCACGGAAGGTCTGGGGGCGAAGCTGCTTTAATTCCTTGCGCACCTGGTACTTAAATTCATTATAGCCCTTTAAACCGAGCTTCTGGCAGAAACGGACAATGGTGGCGTTGGAGGTATATAAGCTGGCGCTTAAATCGTTTAAATTAGCGTACACAGAGGACGGAAGATTGGCTTCAAAGTACTTTAGGATCTCTTCTTCCGTATCCGTTAGCTTAAGCTGATGTGCTTTTTCAAATAAAGGAATCATGGGTTCCTCCCTGCTCTGCCTCTTCCCTGCCGGACAGCTTGTAAAGCAGATAGCTGCGTATGATCACGTTGATTACATAAAATACCGGAAGCCTGGAAGTGAATTCTGCTCCCCTGTTTTCACGCTGGTCGGTAAAGAAACGGAAGTTCACTGTGGCCAGATTGGCAATGACATTGTTGGTATATGGGGTGATGGAGAGAATGGGAACATTGTTCATCCGGGCAATTTTACCAAGGCGCACAGTGGGACCGAAATCACCGGTAGTACTGATCAAAATCAGCAGGCACTGGGTATGGGCATTGTTTAAAATGTGCTCTCCCATCTTTCCTGATTCTATTATATAAACATTTTGACGTCCAATGGAGAATAAGAGCTTTTCAAAATATTCGCTCAGAATAGAAGTGATTCCCCCGGGGGTCCATAAATAAATGGGGCAGTTGCTGTCAAAATACCGGAAGGCGTGGCTGAGCTGGTCTTCGGATACAAGATTGGAGGTCCCTTCCACATTGGAGCACAGGCTGTCGATGATGATCCTGGTGGTGTAATTTTGGGGTTTTGAAGCCGGGGACCGGGGATCTTCCCTTTTTCCCTCGGCCCGCAGGGCATATTTAAATTCAGCAAAGCCGGAATACCCAAGCTTCTTGCAGAAACGCAGGATGGTTGCGGATGAATAAGCTGTCTCACAAGCCAGTGACTGTATGCTCATATCCAGAACCTTTTCCGTGTGTTTATAGACAAATTTCAGGATGTTCAGCTCGTTGCTGCTCAGGCTTTTGATAACAGCGTCATCCAGATGAAGTGTGACCATGGGAAACCTCCTTGCAAATCTCTTTCGTTTATTTTATCACGAATACTTCATAAGTCAATGCGGCAGGCGGGAAACTGTGGGAGAGAGGTGGCATGCAATCTGGAATCCATTTCTGGCAATGATTGACAGGGGGGTCTCTTTGTGCTACATTCAGGACATAGAAAGGGTGAAAGGAGATGATATCAATGGCTGACATCATGCCTCATATCAAGCTGTCAGAGAAACAGGCTGTTCCTTACGGGCTTTTGCCGGGTGATCCGAACCGTCTCGACCGGATCGCATCCTGTCTTACGGATGTGGAGGAACTGGCTTATAACAGGGAATTCCGGAGTATTAAGGGAAAATACAAGGGAATTTCAGTCATGGCAGTATCAACAGGAATCGGAGGAGCGTCTGCCGTCATTGCAGTGGAGGAGCTGGCAAGAATCGGAGTAAAGGCCATGATCCGGATCGGAAGCTGCGGTGCACTTCAAAGTGAGCTCCGTCTTGGGGATCTGATTCTGGTAAATGGGGCTGTCCGTGACGATGGCGCTTCATCCTCTTATGTGGATGCCATCTATCCGGCTGTTCCGGATACAAGGCTTTTGTTATGCTGCATGAAAAGCGCCGGAGAATTAGGTGCAAAAGCTCATGTGGGAATTGCCAGAAGTCACGACAGCTTTTACATTGACGAGGAAAAAGAGGTTTGCTCCTATTGGGCAGGAAAAGGAGTAATGGCCTCTGATATGGAAACCGCGGCATTATTTGTGGTGGGCGGACTGCGGGGAGTAAAAACCGCTTCCATCTTAAATGTTGTGGTTGAGCATGAGGAACCAATAGAAGACAACATCAACAGTTATACGGTTGGAGAATCAGCCATGATGAGGGGAGAGTATCTGGAGATCCTGACGGCTTTGGAAGCCTTTGTCCTGATGGATCAGGAATGAAAAAATGAATGGAGGAAAATGAGATGAAAAATTTATTCCAAACCAAATTAAATGCGGCCTGTTTTGTTCTGATCCCGGCCTGCATTGGCATTAACTATTTGGGAAAGCTGTTTGCATCTGTTTTAAAGCTGCCTCTTTGGCTGGATTCCATTGGAACCTGCATCGGAGGTATTCTGGGCGGGCCTGTGATCGGAGGGATCTGCGGAGCTGCCAACAACTTGATTTACGGCTTTACCACCGGTGATTCCATTACTCTGGTCTATGCCTTGACCAGCTTAGGAATCGGCGTTGCCGTAGGCATTATGGCAAGGCTCGGGCACATGGAAAAGCTTTCAGGAGCCATTCTTACCGCTTGTGTGGCAGGACTTACTGCTGTTGTAATTTCCACTCCTTTAAACATCATTTTCTGGGGCGGGACCACGGGAAACATCTGGGGAGACGCTGTCTTTGCCTGGTCACAGGCTTCCGGTCTTCCCGTTGCCTTTGGTTCGTTCCTTGATGAGGTTATCGTGGATGTGCCGGATAAGCTGATCACCCTTTTGATTGTGTATGCCATTATAAAAGGCCTTCCAAAGAAACTCACTTCTCTTTACGAGATGGATGATGAAGTTACGAGTCTGGATTAAAACAGGAAGGGCATAAATATATGAAAAGTATCAGTCTTTATGTGGATAAAGATACCTTCCTGACCAGACTTCATCCTTTTGCCAAGATGTTTTATATCCTGGCTGCCGTCAGCGCGCCCCTGATCGGAGGCGCGCTGTGGCTGTATGTCCTGTTTCTGGGCCTGAGCTTATGTCTTTTGGTGAAAGGAAAAATCATTCATAGAGTACTCCCGCTGATCGCTTTTTCCTTTACCATTATTATCACCATTTTTTTGATACACGGCCTTTTTAACCAGGAAAACCAGAAGGTT
>JAEWRS010000380.1 GCA_023398855.1 Bacillota bacterium | reverse complement strand
AACTGTTAAAGAAGCTGGCTGATAAGCTGGGCGGTGTGGTGGCAGCCAGCCGTGCTGCAGTTGATGCAGGCTGGATCGACCACTCCCATCAGGTGGGGCAGACAGGAACAACGGTGCGTCCCAAGCTGTATTTTGCCTGCGGTATTTCCGGAGCCATTCAGCATGTGGCTGGCATGCAGAATTCAGAGCTGATCATTGCGGTCAACAAAAATCCGGGAGCTCCGATCTTTGAAGTAGCGGATTATGGAATCGTGGGAGATCTTTATCAGGTGATCCCCGCATTAATAGAAGAATTGGACAAATAGAGGAGGGAAAGAACATGGGAAAGAAACTGTTGGAAGGAATTAAGGTAGTGGAACTGGCAACCTTTATCGCGGCAGCAGGAGCAGGACGTTTTATGGCCGACTGCGGAGCGGATGTGATCAAAATTGAATCTGCAAAAGGAGATCCGCTGAGGCACACGGCTCCGTCGGAAGGAAGGCCTTTGGATATGTATGAAAATACGACCTGGGACTTGGAAAATGGAAACAAGCGGTGTATTTCTCTTAATATGAAGGCACCGGAGGGCAAAGAGGCATTTTTTAAGCTTTTGGAAGGCGCGGATGTGCTGATCACCAACTGGAGAGTCCAGGCTCTGGAACGGGCAGGGCTGGACTATGAAACATTAAAGGTGAAGTATCCCAGGCTGGTATATGCTATGGTAACCGGATATGGAGAATATGGTCCGGATAAAGACCTTCCAGGGTTTGATTTCACGGCATTTTTTGCAAGAGGAGGTTATCTCCAGTCCCTTCGCCAGAAAGGTACGGTTCCCATGAATGTAGTTCCTGGAGTTGGGGATCATAATGTGGCTATGAACCTGGCAGCGGGCATTCTTGCGGCTTTATACCATGCCAAAGAAACAGGACATGGAGAAAAGGTGGAGACCAGCCTGTTTGAGACAGCTATCTATAACATGGGTATGATGATCCAGGCAGCTAATTATGACGGCCCTGCCAGAGAATATCCCATTAACATCAGGGAGAATGCCAACCCCTTTAATGCGGCATGGAGAACCAAGGATGACAGATTCATTCAGACCTGTATGCCGGATTATAACACCTACTACAAGCCGTTCATGAAGGCTCTTGGCAGAGATGATCTGGTTGAAGATGAAAATTATTTCCCCATCCAGAACCTTCAGGCAAAGGGCCTGGGTACAGAGGTATATGACATCTGTATGGAAGCTATGGAAAAGAAAACGGCAAAGGAATGGGTTCCGGTTTTAAAGGAACATGACATTGCATTCAGCGTTGCCCAGTCCTGGGAGGAAATTTTAGAGGATGAGCAGGCATGGGCCAATGAGTGCTTCTATAAAATGCAGTACAACAATGGAAATGTGCGCACCCTGGTAAGGCCTCCGGTTAAGTTCCAGGAAATGGGCGTTCCGGAGTACAAGGGCGGCCCTCTCATCGGAGAACAGGGACCGGAAATTCTGGAAGCTCTGGGCTACGGCAAAGAGGAGATTAAGGAGTTTCAGGAAAAGGGAATCCTTTATGTGTGGAAGGATGAAACGAAAAACTAAATTAATTTTCGGATAGCATCAGAAGAAGAGAGAGCATTCCTATGTTCTCCCTTCTTCTGTATGTCAGGACCAGCAGTTTCCGTGCGTTCTGTTGAAATAAAACGTTATGATTCATTTCCAAGCTTTTCTCTTATTTGGCAGCCTCTTTCATATGCCTGTTTCAAATAGGAGGAAAGGGGAATGCTTTTATATTCCGGTTTTCCCAGGAGGGAAAGTTCTAACGTGAGAGGTCCTTTATAAAGTACCTCCTTTAATTTTCCTGCAAACCAGTCCCAATCAAGAATTCCGTCAAAAGGAAGCAGGTGGAGATCATCCCTGTAGTCGATATTCCCTGGCTGAGTCACTCCCAGATTATCATGGATGTGAATGCATTTTAAACGGGAACCGAATTTTTTCATCATGTCAATGTGAGGGGTATAGCATGCATTATGGCCGCAGTCCCAGCAAAAACCATGAAATGGATCTGTAATGTACTCCATTACGGCATCAATGTGTGGAAGTGGTTCAAGGTTTTCAAAGCAGATGTGCACGTGCTTTTCTTTCGCATACCCGCACAAATCAGCAAACAATTTAAGCCCTTCTCCGGAAATGCCGGGAGCAGTGTTACCGACTGTTACATGCATGACACATTTGTCTACCTGGATGCGATTGCAGGCATTAATGATGGTCTTTAAATAGTTTAAGTACTCTTTTCCTGTCTGACCGGCTTCCCAGAGCCGGTTTGCATGCTGGAACGGAGCATGGATGGTCTCAAAGTTCAATTGGTTTTTTATAGCTTCCTCTGCCCAGAATTCAATGGGCTCCTTACCAGTGAATGTGGTAAAGATACCGTTAAAACCGGCCTCCTTTATCAGTCGGAATTGTTCCTCCACAGACACTTCACTTCCGTTAATCGTAGAGATATTGATGTCTCTCATGATTCTCCTCCTTCATAAATTAATATATTAAATTCATGATAATCCCCTGGGGATAATCCCCGTATTTCTCACCAAATAAATTAATACCTCCAATATATCTGGCATCTTTTTTTATAGCTATGATCAGAGAAATATAGGGATATTTTTCCAGCTCCAGGTCTTTGATGCTCAGCTCCGGATTGATCAGCTTTCTGTCCAGATATCCACCGTCCTCCCTGACAGAAAACGTCTTTAACAGTCCGTATTGGGTTCTTCCATTGGACCATGCAGAAGGTGTCAGACGTCCCCGTCTGGCTCCGAAATCACCGGGCGAGCAAAATGTGGTGATTTCATGTCCGTTTACTGAAATGGTAATATCGGAGGGCCAATCTTCCAGGTAACCGGGAGCTTCTGAACATAATTCCATGGAAAATGAAATCTCATGAAGATTCAGCAAAGGATTGATCAGATTCTGAAAACGATATTCAATAAATCCCTGCTGAATCCATAAAAGCTGAGCTTTCATGCGGTAAGGTGAATAAAACGAAGTTGGACTGTCATATGTGTCAATGGCTCCGTTTTCATCTGCCAGTCCGCATGTAGGTTCCACCTGACACTGGAAATAATTCCCAATAGGCATATCAACAACAATGGTGTTATCCACGACATCCATCTCAGAATCAAAGGTTTCCAGGGAAAATGTCTGTATGCTGCAGATGCATACCCGCATGGAACCATGTTTTCCTGGCTGGGTCTCTGTCACGACCATACGGGCTTCTTCCAGGCATTTGATATGGGCAGCTGTTGAGGACACAGGAATGGACAAGATAGATGCTATTTCCTGTATTGACAGAGGCGTTGTTTTTAACAAATTTAATATGTTGAGCCGGACCGGAGAGGAGAGTGCTTTCCCAATTGAAATAATATAACTGTGATGGGCAAAGTTACTTAAGTTTAATTCGATATCCCGTTCACCAATAATTTTCACAGGAGCTTTTTGTTTTTTCATAGGAACCCCTTTCTTACATTATTACATTAATTTTGGAGTTAAAAACGATTTAAAAAACATAAAAAATGTAATAAAAATAAAATAGAACAAATGATAATAATAAAATTTGTATAATATATACGAAAAAAAACAAATCATACCGTGTATATTGACGGAAAGAACAAAACATGTTACTATTTCCTTAACAAAAATGCAGTAATAATTCTTTAAAAGCATGAGGAGGTTGGTTATTTGTTACAGTAATATTATAATAAATAATGGGAGGATTTTCAAGTAAAAATTATAAAAAAGGAGAAAAACATGAAAAGACAGGCGGTATTATTATTATCCACGTTAATGGCCTTATCCCTGACAGCATGCGGGGGAGCCCCTACTTCAAAGACGGCAGCAGAAAAAACTGAGGCAGCCTCACAGGAGACAGCACCTGCATCCGATGGGGCGAAAGGAGAGGAACGGACTAAGATTACTTTTATTAATGGATTCACAGGGGGAGACGGCCCGTTTATGAGAAAAATCGTAGATGGTTTTAACGAATCCCAGGATCAATATTTTATTGAACAGCTGCAGGATGCCGATCACTATACAAAATTTAAGTCGGATCATTTTGATATGCTGATCATCCATGCTGACTGGATTTCCACATATCATGCCATGGGACTTCTCAGAGAGGTATCGGATATCTATGACAAAGCTGGGATATCTTTTGAAAAAGACTTCCATCCGATCACCCAATCCTATGCGAAATATGATGACGGGGTTTTTGCTTTCCCCTTGGATCTTTACGCAGAAACATTTTACTATAATAAGGAACTGGTTGATACACCGCCAAAGAATTATGACGATATGATAGCACTGCGGGATAAGCTTGATTCGGTAAATACCGGTATTTATCCCATTGGAATTCCTCTTACGGGAGATCAGCAGTGGTCATGGATGACGGCTCTTGGCCAGTCTGGATGCAACTGGGT
>JAEWRS010000358.1 GCA_023398855.1 Bacillota bacterium | reverse complement strand
ATGGACTATCGGATGATCGTGCTGGATCTGGATGGGACGCTGACAAACCGGAATAAGGAGATCACGCCCAAAACCAGAGAGGCGCTTTTTGAGTTAAAAAGACAGGGAGGAATTATTGTATTGGCATCAGGACGCCCTACCTACGGGGTAATGCCTCTTGCCAGGGAATTGGAGCTCCATGAGTCAGGAGGCTATATCCTATCCTTTAACGGAGGCCGTATCATCAACTGTAAGACAGGAGAAACAGTTTTTGCAAAGGAATTGCCTGTATCTTCTAATTCCAGGATTATCCGCATGGCAAAGGATCATGGAGTAAACATTCTTACCTATGAGAATGATCTCATTGTCACTCCCAATGCCGGAGATGAATATGTGGAAAAGGAAGCTGCCGTAAACAAACTGGAGGTTAAAGAAGTCTCAGACATGGAGGCCTATGTACAGTTCCCGGTTGTAAAGTTTCTGATGCTGGAAGATGGAGATTACCTTGCCATGGTAGAACCCAAGGTAAAAGCAGCCTTAGGGCGGGATTACAGTGTTTACCGCTCAGAGCCTTATTTCCTGGAAATTCTTCCAAAGGGAATTGATAAGGCGGCAAGTCTGGAACGCCTGCTTACAAGGCTTGGTATGAGCCGGAATGAAATGATCGCCTGTGGGGATGGGTATAATGATTTATCTATGATCCAGTATGCAGGCCTTGGCGTTGCTATGGAGAATGCAGTTTTTCCAGTAAAAAAAGCTGCTGATTATGTAACCGGTTCCAATGATCATGATGGAATAGCACATGTTGTAGAAAAATTTATGCTTTCGTGATTTCCGTGGAGGGTGGACTTTACAACTTTAGTATGTTAAAATGCAGCTAAGAGTAAAAACATAAAAAGGGGATTGATCGATACTATGAATAAAAAAATTAAGACAGATGCGGTAGACCATCTGTTTGAGGCCATCTTATCTTTAAGATCATCGGAAGAATGTTATATTTTTTTTGAGGATGTATGTACTGTGAATGAGCTGTTAAGCTTATCCCAGAGATATGAAGTGGCGAAAATGCTGCGGGAAGGCCGTACTTATCTGGAGATCGCAGAAAAGACGGGAGCCTCCACTGCCACCATCAGCCGTGTAAACCGCTCCTTAAATTACGGGAACGACGGTTATGATATGGTGTTTAAGCGTTTGGAAGAAGAGAAAAGAGAAGGTTGACGAAAACGGGGACAAGCCTGAAGTAAAAACTTGCCCCTGTTTTTGTTATGCTGTGAGGACAAGGAACCAAGTGTCCCAATGGGGTATCTGTCCTATTTTTTCTTTTTCATGCTTACAGGCTCAGACTCCCTTAGGTCATCAATAATCTGTTCGATGATTTGCTTTTTTATATACACATCAAAAGAAAGTTCACAGATCCAGGTAAAAAGGCGAAGATATTCCAGATCATCTTCCTCCAGTCCCTTGTCTTCAAAGGTCTTGCTGGTATGCTGGTATTTTTGGGTGATATCCACCTTGATGCGGTCTATATTCTTCTCCACCTGGGAAAAGACCTCCTTGTAAATATCCTCTAAAGGAATCTCCTCCGCAGAATTGAAATGCTTTTCCGTAATAGGGCGGAAGAGTTGTTCAATATCATGGAAGGAAAGCAGGTTTTTAAAGTAGTATATAAATATGAGAAGTAACATGTGCTCTTTGGAGTATTTCTTTTTATTAGGAGCCGGAAGGAGATTGTTCTTTGCATAATTATTGATCATGGTTTTTGTCAGAACCTTATCTTCCGGATGGCGTTTGGTATCCTTTAAATGCTCATCCATAAAGGTAGTGACCTGGTCCATGTACAGATCAATATCAGGAATGTTTTCCGGTCTGATATGATCTAAGGATTCCAGATACTTCAGGATGTCCTGCATTCTTTCGTCATTGGTTTTCATGTGTTTTCCTCTTTCCTGCCCCTGCCTTTTGGGCTGATAATTTGCCCGTCGGGCGCCGGCCTTCTGTACAACTGACGCCGTACACGATGGATGATCCCCTTTATTATATCATATTATATAGTATTCAATACCAGATGACAAGGGGTAAAAAGATATAATAAACTAATTTTTTTTTAGAATGCCTTAAAAAGTTTCTTGACTTTTGCAGAATGTGTGCTAATCTAGAATTATCAAGGAAATGAACGAAAGGAGATCTATCATTATGAAAAAAGTATTAGCAACAGAAAAAGCGCCGGCAGCAATTGGCCCGTATTCTCAGGGCGTGCGTGGGGGCGATTACGTATTTATATCAGGACAGCTCCCTATTGATCCTGCTACCGGCGAGTTTGCAGGTGATGATATCGTATCTCAGACAAGACAGTCGTTGACAAACATCAAGTCTATTCTGGAAAGCGAAGGCTTATCCATGGATAACGTAGTTAAGACAACGGTTTTATTAAAGAATATCAGTGAGTTTGGAGCAATGAACGAAGTTTATGCATCTTTCTTTGCAGGGGATTGCCCGGCCAGAGCTGCATTTGAAGTGGCAGCACTTCCAAAGAACGCTCTTGTTGAAATCGAAGCCATCGCTTATTGCGGCAAGTAAGTATCCGGTTCAGCACTGAGAATTTGCTTTAAGGAAACGAATACAGGGAGTACAGCACTATGAAATGCTTGACAGCGTTTCATAGTGCTTGCTCTCTTTTTGCTTTTCCTGTATATTGTGAGATATATTTCAGCAGCAGTTGTAGAAATAAAGGGCTTTTTGCGAAAGAAATGGGTTGCATATTGACGGACATATATTATAATAAACTAGATAGTCCGATTTTTTTGACCCGTCGGACAGATGCTTTTTCGGACCAGGCCCCCTGGGCCTGTGTTCAGAAGGAAAATCAAACTTGAAATTGAGATGGAAGCTGGTACTCTTACGATGAAGATTGACGAAACTGCAGAGGAATATCTGGATCAGATTCCCATGTGGACCAGAAAGAAAAATTCTCTGGAAGATATCCGGAAGTTCCTTTGCGAAATGGGGGAACCGGATGAAGGGTTGAAGATGATTCATGTGGCAGGTACCAATGGAAAAGGGTCGGTATGTGCATTTTTACAGTCTGTTTTAAGACAGGCAGGCTGCAGGGTAGGCACCTTCACCTCTCCTCATCTGATGGAGATCAGAGAGCGTTTCAATATAAACGGAGAAATGGTGGCAGAAAAGTTTTTTGAAGAAAGCTTCCGGTCCGTCAGAATCGTTTCTCAGAATATGATGAAGAAAGGCTATTGTCATCCGTCTTACTTTGAGTTTTTGTTTTATATGGCAATGGACCTGTTCCGTAAACTGGAAGCAGATATTGTTATTCTGGAAACCGGCCTTGGAGGAAGGCTGGATACCACGAATGTCATAAGACATCCCCTGGTTTCAGTGATTACCTCTATCAGTCTGGACCATACGGAATATTTAGGAAATACAATAGAAAAAATTGCGTGGGAAAAGGCTGGGATTATAAAGAAAGGGATCCCGGTAGTCTTTGACGGAAATGACAGTTGTGCCTCTCAGGTTATCCGCGCCAGGGCAAAGGAGCTTGGTTCTCCTTACCAAGAGGCGGACAGGCAGGGGTATGAGATAACCGGCTACAGTGATAAGGGCTGTGAAGCCAGATTTTTTAAAACAGGGGGACATTATATTGATGTTACTGTTCCCACTGTTGCGGAATATCAGGTGATGAATGCTTTTCTTTCCTTTAAAGCCCTTGAAGCAGCAGAACGAAAGATGGCCATGGGCCTTCCTATAACCCAGTCACATATAAAAGAGGGAATCGCCCGTATGTACTGGCCAGGGAGGATGGAGGAGGTATTGCCGGGAGTATTTCTCGATGGAGCCCATAATCCGGGTGGCATTGAGGCTTTTACCAAGGCAGCAGCCCGCCTGTGCCAGGAGAGAGAGAAGCGGGCTGATCTATTGTTTTCATCAGTATCCGATAAGGATCATGATAAAATGATAAAGGAAATTGCACAGGTGCTGCCTCTTGATCAGGCGGCAGTGGCTCATATTAATTCCGAGAGAGGACTTGAAACAGAGGTCCTGGTGAAAGAATTTCAAAATGCCTGCGGCTGCAGTGTGGAAGGATTCCAGACAGTAGCAGAGGCTGTCTTATACATGCTTCATAAAAAGGATGAAGGGCATCTGCTGTTTTGTGTTGGTTCTCTTTATCTTATGGGGGAGATAAAAGCAGTTTTAAGGAGGAACTCCATTCCATGGATACCAGGATGCCCTGAGTAGATGGGCGGGAAAGAGGAAAGCATATGATTGATTTTGAAGCCGAGATTAACAGCTACAGGCCAAGCCTGGAGGTTGACGCCATTGAAGATGCCATTGTAAGAAGTGATTTGACAGATATGAATGACTTAATGATGGATCTGATAAAAGAAGTCAACAAGGAATAGGCGGTTAAGATATGGATTATGAAAGAAAAACCAGGGTAATCGCAAACAGTTATTTTAATATAGGGCTGGAACGGGCAAAACTCAGGGATTTGTCAGGGGCATCGGAATGCTTGAAAAAAGGCCTTCATTTTAACAAGTACATGACTGATGCAAGAAATCTTTTAGGACTGATTTATTATGAGGTCGGAGAGGTGGGAGAAGCTCTTGTACAATGGGTGATCAGCATGAACTTACAGCCAGAGGAAAACCGTGCGGATTACTACCTGGGCGAAATACGGAGAAAATCAGGCACAATGGAGGCAGAGCGGCGCGCCGTAAGACGGTTTAACCAGGCCTTGATCTATGCCCAGAACGGAAGCGAAGATCTGGCTATCCTTCAGCTTAACAAGGTTGTGGAAAGCAAGCCCAACTACGTGAAAGCCCAGCTGCTGCTGGCACTCTTATGGATTGCCAGAGAGGATTACCAAAAGGCAGGGAAAGCAGTTTACAAGGTATTGCAGATTGACCGCAATCATCCCAAGGCACTTTATTACAAGTCTCTGGTAAAGGATGGCGGGGGAAGCATAAAAAATGAACGGGAGCCGGAAAAGAGGAAGCTTAAGAATGTGCTTTCTCACAGGCAGATGGAAGATGATGATGTGATCATTCCTCCCAGCTACCGGGAAAATACCAAGGATCAGGCTGTGTGGAATATTCTTGCCGGTCTTTTGCTGGGAGCTGCGGTGGTGTTTTTTCTGGTAATGCCGGCCAATACCAAGTCCATCAATGAAGGCCATAATAAAGAAATGTTAAAATACAGCGAAGCATTGAGCCAGGCCAACCAAAAGGCCGACAGCCTGACGGCGCAGCTGGAAGCCCTGAATGCAGATAAAAAGACTGCAGAGGCTACTTTAGCCTCCCTTACCAGTGATTCAGACAGCGTTCTGGCCCAGTATCAGGCAG
>JAEWRS010000303.1 GCA_023398855.1 Bacillota bacterium | reverse complement strand
GGCTGGTGCTGATGGACACATTGGTATAGCTGAGCCGGATTAAACGGATGTATTCCTCCAAATGAATTAGTTCTTCTTCCACGGTTACCAGTTTATTGGACTCAGAGACACCAAAACGGAGAATCTTTGCCAGAAGTTCACACATTGTTGCCATATGCGGGAAATTGGCATTGAGGGAAGCCATCCGCATCCGGTCCAGAGTATTATATAAAAAATGAGGATTGATCTGAGAGCGCAGCATCTGCAGATTCAAATCCTTTTCTGCCAGGCTTTTTTGATATACCTGTTTTGTCATTTCACCATAGGATTTTATGACTCTTTTGGTGATCATCCAGGACAGCAGCAGATTAGACAGGAAAATGATCAGGATGATCATCAGGAAAACAGGACGCAGGAAGGAAGAGGACTGGGTGATGTCCTTTTTATCTGTGGCAATAACCGTGTATAAGGTGTGGGTGTCGTTGGAAATATGGTAATAGGCATATGGATCTGCTTTTTGGGGTGATTGCACCTTCTCCCACACAATATCTTCAAACCCGTCAGAAGAAAACAACAGCTTTTTGTTGGCATCAAAGCAGGCAAATTGCTGAGAATCAAATATTTTATTGTATTTAAAATCATACTGGAGATCAGAGATGTTGATACCGGCTAAGATGATCCCAACCGGTTTGGAGGCACTGATATTATTTAACACCCGTCCCCCAAATAACAGCCTGCTGTTTACCTGATATCCTAAGTCCTCAGCCTCTTTCTGGGTGATAAAGGATAAAGCCCCGCGATTGTTTTTTAAAGCCGTAACCCAGATGCTTTCAGGTAATTCCTTTAAAAGGTGGTATTTTTGGTCGTTGTATTTATAAGACATTAAATTCCCATCCGGACGGTAAAGAAAGAGGCAGTTTAACTGAGGGAATAAAATGGTCAGCTGATAATATTTTTCAATGAACAATCCATCCACTCTTCCTGGATTTTCTTTTTGTCTGGCAGGGGATTTTAAGTAGCTCCATAAAGAAGGGGACACCTCGTAGGCTTCACTGCTGATCAGGGATTTTGTGAGCGTGTCTAAGGCATTGGCGGTATGCTCAATGTCAGTCATCAAGGTGCCGTTCAGCTGTCTTACCGCCTCCTCAGTCTTATGCCGCTCCAGATTTTGGTACGTGCCGGTGATCATGATATAGGCCCCCAGGAGCACAATGGCTTCCAGAATCAGCATCAGCCTCATCTGCCTGTTCATATTGGGGGAAGAAAGGTGAAAGTCTGAATGCTTCATCATGGCGGAAGGTCCTTTCTTTTACGTGTTGTTCTGGTGTGGCAGTGTGAGCAGGTAAAACCGGAGGTTTTACCTGCTCACGGGCATTCGCCCTATGAAACAGTCCATGACAGGCTTTTCTTATGTGCGGGCACATAGGAAAAGCCTGTTATGGATTGTTTCCCGCTGCTCGTTGCTTTCCTGGATATTATATCATACAAATGTGGTGGAAACGATCATCCTTTTATGGATCAGAAGAAATGGCAATAAGATCAGAATATATGGCAAGCATTTGGCGGAGGAATCGCTTATAATGGGCATACGTACAATAACACCAAGTAATTGAAAGGAGGTTTCTTATGAGAAAAAAAGTATTGGGGGTTGGGCTGGGGATTACACTTTTGGCGTGTTCCCTGGCAGGCTGCGGTCTGGCTGGTCAGACGGCGCAAAGCAGTAAGGAAACAAAGGGAGCTGCCGGTTCCGATGGGGGAAATGGGAACAAGGCAGCTGCCGACGGGAAAGTAGAGCTGGAATTTTTTAATTGTAAGGTGGAAGGGGAAGCGGTATTTAATAAGGTAATTGAAAAGTTTGAAGAGGAGCATCCCAATGTGGTAATAAAACAGACAGCGCCTGCGGATGCGGAGACAGTGCTGTTTACCAGGGTGTCAACCGGGGATGTTCCTGATATCATGTCAGTATATCCGGCTGAAACAGCTTATCATACCATGATGGATGATGGCGTGTATACGGAACTGACTAATGAGGAATGGCTGCACAGAGCATCGGAAAGTGCTTTGGAGTTTTCTACCTGGAATGATAAGATCTATGCAATGCCTTTTGCTTTGAATTCATTCGGAATTTATTGTAACAGGACCCTGTTTAAGGAAGCTGGACTGGAATTGCCAGCCACCTGGAGTGAACTGATGGAGGTGTGTGAAGCTTTTAAGACAAAAGGAACTACGCCCTTTACCTTTGTAGATAAAGATCCAGGCTATTTAGCACAGGAAGGAGAACGAATCGTCGGCATTATTAAAAATGATGTTTACATAGATACAGAGAAGGTAGGAACCAGCGAAGCTTCCTTTGGAGATGGCGATAAGCCATACTTTAGAGAACTTGCACAGGCATTGCTTAAAACCAGGGAATATGCAGGAGACACCCTGTCTTATGGCATTGAACAGTGCGTTGCTGATTTTGCCAACGGGAAGACTCCGATGTTTGTAGCCATAACAGCCAAATATACGGTGATCCAGCAGAACAATCCTGATTTGGATTTTACCTTAATTCCTTATCCCAGTCCTGTAAGTGATGACTATAAGGTTCCCATTAACGTGGATATTGCTTATGGCGTTTCCAGTAAAACACCTCATCAGGAGGAGGCAAAAGCCTTTATTGAATTTTTGTCAAGACCGGAAATTTATCAGATGGTAGCTGATGAAGAGGGAACCCCTCCTGTCATTGACGGGGTTCAATATAACATTGAACCACTAAAGGGCATCAAGGAAGCCATTGACAGCGGAAATACCTTCCTGACCATGGTTAATTTCTGGCCGTCAGGCTGGCGCTCCGAATGGTCGGTTTATGTGCAGCAGCTCATCTCTGATAAGAATACAGATAATTTCATGAAAGAGACAGACCGGATCTGCAAGGAAAAATACGGGACTCATTAGCAGCAGACGGAAGGGAGAAGCACGGGCAGGCTGCTGCCTGCCAACAATAAAATGGCTATTGTAATGCGGCACTTACAATAGCCATTTTCAGAAAGGTAGAAGGATCTATGAAAAAAAGAAAAAGAATAACAGAAAGAAATTTATCGATGTTTGCTTTTTCTGTTCCGGCAACTGTGTTGTATATTCTATTTTTTATTTACCCGGTAGGTGCGGGGATTTATTACAGCCTGACCGACTGGAACGGATTAACCAGCAATTATCGGTTTATTGGTTTGAAAAATTATGCCAGGGTGTTGGTTAGCAGCCGTTTTCAGAATGCAATCTGGTTTAATTTCAGATACACAATGCTGTTAGTTGTTAGTATCGTTGGTCTCAGCCTGGTCATGGCTCTTATCTTAAACAGCAAAATCAAGGCAAAAGATTTCTTCCGGGGAGCATACTTTTTTCCTGCAGTTGTCAGTATGCTGACGGTTGGTCTTATATTTAATGAAGTGTTTTTCCAGGTGCTTCCACAGATTGGTCAGCTGTTACATGTGGAATGGCTGAGCAGAAGCCTGTTGTCCGGTTCTAAAACTGCAATATTTGCTGTTCTCATCACCAATGTGTGGCAGGGGATAGCAATACCTACCGTGTTGTTAATGGCAGGATTGCAGAATGTTCCGCAGGAGCTTTTGGAATCAGCGGCCCTTGATGGTGCCAGTAAATGGGATGTGTTCCGATTTATTACATTCCCTTTTTTGCTTCCAGTGCTCACAGTTGTTATGGTGCTGATAATCAAAGATGGTCTGACAATATATGATTATATTGTTGCATTAACCAACGGGGGACCAGGAGGTGCGACGGAAAGTACTGCGCTGCTGATTTATAACCATGGATTTAAGGAGGTTAATTTCTCCCTGGGAATTGCAGAAGCAGTGGTTGTAACCGTGATCATCTGTTCCATTTCATTTGTGCAGATAGCCTTCAGCAATAAGAAGAGTGTATACCAGGAGGAAGAGGGATGAAACATAAATTAAAAAGTACGGCATTGTACCTCTTTCTGATCACAGGTGTTATAATGATTGCATATCCGGTCTATTTAACCATAATAACTTCCATGAAAACACCTCAGGAATTAAGCCAAAGCTTTTTCGCTTTGCCAAAGCGTCTTAATTTTGATAATTTTTATGCTATTATAACGGATTCCGGTTATCCGGCCACCGTCCGGAATACCCTGGTAATTACGTTGTTTGCATCCCTTGGTACAATCGCCGTTATTCCCATGGTATCCTATGCAATCGCCAGAAGCATGAGGGAAAAGAGATATTACAAATACCTCTATTTCTTTTTACTTGCAGGTATTTTTGTACCATTTACGGTAAAAATGCTTCCCTTAGTTAAGGTTATGTCGGTAATGAAAATGCTGAACATCCCCGGATTGATTATTGTATACATATCAAGCGCTGTCTGCGAAGGGGTTTTCCTGTATGTGGCTTTTATACAGGGAATTCCCATGGAGCTGGAAGAGGCGGCCTATATTGACGGTGCGTCAACCTGGAACATTTATCTCCATATTATATTTCCCCTTCTCAGTCCCATGACGGCTACGGTATTGATTAAAAACGGACTTTGGTTCTGGAATGATTTCCTTCTCCCTTTGCTGACTTTAAATAAGTCGCCGGGTTATTGGACCCTTACCTTATTCCAGTATAACTTTAAGATGACACATGCCATTAATTACCCCATGATTTTTGCGGCTTTTCTCTTGTCCATGCTGCCTGTTATGGTATTTTATGTGTTTATGCAGAAAAAGATCATCGGCGGCTTGACCAATGGTGCGGTAAAGGGCTAGAAAAAGGCAGAAATGAAGGAGTGGAGATGGAAAAAGCAAAGGTATTGTGTAAAATCAGGGACAGAGCCTATGTCAAAAGATTATTCCTGCTATGCTGGCTGGTATATTGTGTATCGTATATCGGAAGGCTGAATTATTCTTCTGCCATGGCTGAAATCATCTCAAAGCATATTCTGACCGCTTCCCAGGCAGGCTTTATCAGTATGGCTTATTTCTTTGCCTATGGGATTGGTCAGATGATCAATGGATTTCTGGGAGACAGGATTAATCCCAGAGGGATGATTTTTGTCGGTCTGTTTTGCTCCGGGCTTTCTAATATTGCCATGGGTCTGAGCCATAGTGCTACATGGATGGCATTGGCCTGGGGGGCCAACGGTTATTTCCAGGCAATGATTTGGGCTCCGATTATCCGCATATTTGCGGAAATGCTCCATGGCGATGACAGGGTGAACTGCAGTGTGAATATTGTATCATCTCAGATCATAGGGACCCTGATATCCTATTTAC
>JAEWRS010000279.1 GCA_023398855.1 Bacillota bacterium | reverse complement strand
AATATCTGCCGTATTTGCCATTCGTCTTCTCCTTTCGATGTTTTCTTTATTTTACCCCGTGAAAACACAAAAATCAAACATATTCGCCCGACATATTCGACTATAATTCGACAAAGAATTGATTCTTACGTTTTTCTCTTTTATTTTTATGGATAATATGATATTCTATATTAGTTGCAGATAAAAATCAACCATAAATATAAACAATATTAGGAAGGTAGTTGCTATGAAATTAGGTATTGTCGGGCTGCCCAATGTGGGTAAAAGCACTTTGTTCAATTCTCTTACAAAAGCGGGTGCGGAGTCTGCTAACTATCCATTTTGTACCATTGATCCCAATGTGGGAGTTGTTCCAGTTCCGGATGTTCGCTTAGGCCAGCTGGCCGCTTTATATGATTCCGCAAAAATCACCCCTGCTGTAATCGAATTTGTCGATATTGCAGGACTTGTAAAAGGAGCTTCCAAAGGGGAAGGGCTGGGCAATCAGTTTCTTTCCAACATCCGTGAGGTGGATGCCATTGTCCATGTGGTCCGCTGCTTTGAAGATGACAATGTCATTCATGTGGAGGGTAGTGTGGATCCCCTGCGCGATATAGAGACAATAAACCTGGAACTGATATTTTCCGATTTGGAAATATTGGAACGCCGCATCGCCAAATCTACAAAAGGTGCGATGAACGATAAGTCTCTTGCAAAAGAACTGGGAATTTTAAAAAGAATCAAGTCTCACTTAGAAGATGGAAATCTGGCCAGAGGAATGGAGATTGAGGATGAGGATGAAAAAGATTTTATTTCGTCTCTTAATCTGCTCACCTTTAAGCCTGTAATTTTTGCTGCCAATGTCTGCGAGGATGATCTGGCTGACGACGGCGCTTCCAATGAATACGTGGAACGAGTCCGTAAATTCGCTGCCGAAAACGACTGTGAGGTTTTCGTTATCTGTGCTCAGATTGAACAGGAAATTGCTGAGCTGGAAGAAGATGAAAAAAAGATGTTTCTGGAGGATCTTGGTCTCACCGAATCCGGTCTGGAAAAGCTGATTGCAGCCAGCTATCATTTGCTTGGACTCATCAGTTACTTAACCGCAGGCCCAACGGAAACCAGGGCATGGACCATAAAAGAAGGAACCAAAGCACCACAGGCCGCCGGGAAAATCCACTCCGATTTTGAACGTGGCTTTATCCGTGCCGAAGTTGTAAATTACCAGGATTTACTGGATTGCAAAGCTTACAGTGCCGCAAAAGAAAAGGGACTGGTCCGCTTAGAAGGCAAAGAATATATTGTTAAGGACGGGGATGTTATCTTGTTCCGTTTTAACGTATAAAAGCCATTAATTATTTGCTTTTTACTCCCTGCCAGTGGATTTATTATCATACCGATTACCGTATGCAGAGCCAGAACAATTTCTGTTTCAGGCTCTGCTTTTATTGCTTTTCTCCATGGTTATTTCCCGCCAGTTTTTTTGCATAATATTACGCTCTCAAACACTCCCCTTGTTACCCGGCGCTTCAAAATCAAAGCCACCTGGCTAAAATATAAATGATTAAAACTGAAATGAAAAGAACTGCTTTAATCGTGAAACCGGTAAAAAAAATCCGGTACCACCTTTCAGAAAGTTTTTTAAACATATTTCCCCACTCCCTCCGTTTTTACATCGAAAACAGTTGACGCCTTCCACTATTACTATAATAAGGAACTTTGCCTTTTTATAGGTTATAATTATCGCTTGTCATAAGGTGTTTTTTCGTTATACTGCTTTTCCTCAGCTATATTTTGTTCTCCTCATAAGCTTTTTGAATGCCCGTTTCTTTGACAATAAAATCCCTGATCACTGAAATGCAATTACCTCTTTTGCAGCATTCATATACAAAAAGAGGCTTTCGCTTCAAAGCTGATCTCTCAACTATTAGCAAAAGCCTGATTTATCATGAGATTCCTATCTATTATGCCAGATTGGAATAGCCCATTAAACTCATGTCTACTTCCTTGGCAACTTCCCTGCCTTCTCTGATCGCCCAGACCACCAGGGATTGACCGCGACGCATGTCTCCGGCCGCAAACACCTTATCAACACTAGTCTTATATTTCCCGCTTTCAGTCTCCACATTGCTTCTTCCGTTTAATTTCACACCAAACGCATCTGCAACGTAATTCTGCGCTCCAAGAAAACCTGCTGCAATTAAAACAATGTCAGCCGGAACTTCCTTTTCACTGCCAGCCACCGGTTCCATGCTCATACGGCCGGTCTTTTCATCCTTCTTAGGTTCCAGGCTCATGAGCACCGCTTTTACCACCTTTCCAGACTTATCCTTGATAAACTCCTTCACAGTGGTCTGATATACCCTGGGATCCTTGCCAAATACAACAATGGATTCCTCCTGTCCATAATCAGTCTTCAAGACTTTCGGCCATTCGGGCCAGCTGTTGTCCTGGGTCCGTTTTTCCGGAAGCTTTGGCATCATCTCAAGCTGGGTAACAGAGGCACAGCCATGGCGGATCGCCGTTCCCACACAATCGTTTCCCGTATCTCCGCCGCCAATGACAATGACATGCTTGCCCTTTGAAGAAATATAGCTGTTATCCTGCAAGTTGGAATTTAACAGACTCTTTGTGGTGGATTTTAAGAAATCCACGGCAAAATAGATCCCCTCAGCGTCTCTTCCAGGTACTTTTAAATCCCTTGGGCTTGACGCTCCGCAAGCCAGGATGATCCGGTCATAATCCTTTAAGAGGTCTTTGGCCTTATGATTCTTACCTACATCAGTGCCTGTTAAAAATGACACGCCCTCCTGCTTCATGATCTCTGCCTTCCGCTCTATGATATGCTTTTCCAGCTTCATATTTGGAATTCCATACATGAGGAGGCCGCCTATGCGGTCTTCTCTTTCCAGGACGGTGACACTGTGCCCTCTTTTATTTAACTGGTCTGCCGCCGCCAGCCCTGCCGGACCGGAACCAATGACAGCCACCCGTTTGCCAGTGCGGATCTTAGGCGGAACAGGACCTGCAAAGCCGCTTTCATATGCCCGTTCAATGATTGCATATTCATTTTCCTTGATGCTCACCGGGTCCCCGTTTAATCCACAGGTACACGCAGCCTCACAGGGGGCCGGACAAACCCTGGCGGTGAACTCCGGAAAGCTGTTGGTCTTTTTCAGTCTGTTGTAGGCCTGCCGCCATGTGCCCGTATACACCAGCTCATTCCATTCCGGAATGAGATTGTTAAGGGGGCAGCCTGAAACCATTCCCTTTAATATCACACCGGACTGACAGAATGGGACACCGCAGTCCATGCAGCGGGCCCCCTGGCATTTTTGTTCCTTTTCGGAAAGAGGCAGATGGAACTCGTTGTAATCCTTTATACGAGCCTTGGGATCTACCGTTTTTCCCGTTTTTCTGCTATATTCTAAAAATCCTGTTGGCTTTCCCATATCCGCTCCTCCTTACTTTTTTGTGTTGGCATAAAATGCCTCAATCTGTGCCTGTTCACTGCTTAATCCCTTTTCCTCCATCTGGACAATGGTATTCATCATGCGCCTGTAATCATGGGGCATGACTTTTTTAAACCTGGGCAGATATTCTCCAAAGTTATCAAGGATCTCTTTTCCCTTTGCGGAATTGGTGTATGCCACGTGTTCCTTGATCATTTCCTTTAGTTCAAGGACGTCATATTTATTGGTGACCTCTTCAAAGGATACCATTTCCTTATTAAGCCTCTTATAAAAATCTCTCTTTTCATCCAGTACAAAGGCGATGCCCCCGCTCATTCCTGCGGCAAAATTCTTACCGGTGGATCCAAGCACCACCACGCGGCCGCCTGTCATATACTCACAGCCATGGTCACCAACACCCTCCACGACAGCGGTTGCACCTGAGTTCCTGACACAGAAGCGCTCCCCAGCGATTCCGCAGATAAAAACCTTCCCGCTTGTCGCTCCGTATAAGGCAACATTGCCAATAACAATGTTGTCCTCAGCCTTAAACTTAACGCCCTGGGGCGGATAAACCACCAGCTTGCCTCCGGAAAGTCCCTTTCCAAAGTAATCATTGCTGTCTCCCACCAGCTCTAAGGTAAGGCCCCTTGGAATAAATGCTCCAAAGCTCTGGCCGCCGCTGCCCGTACAGTTGATGGTAAAGGTATCCTCGGCAAGTCCCTCCGGATAAAGCCTGGTGATCTCCGAACCAAATATGGTTCCCAAAGCACGGTCCGTATTGGAAACATCAATATGAAGACTCTTTTTCTGACCGCACTGCAGTGCATCCTTAAATTTCTTAAGGATAATCTTTTCGTCCATGGTTTTCCCCAGTTCAAAATCATACACCTGCTTCTTATCGTATCCCAGAAGCTTCTGCCCTGTATAAGAATTTCCCAGAATAGCGGAAAAGTCCACCTTTCTGGCTCTTTCAGAAGCGATATGATCCTTCTTCTTTAAGAGATCCGTCCTTCCCACAAGCTCATCAACCGTATGAATGCCAAGCTTTGCCATATATTCCCGCAGTTCTCTGGCTATGAAATGCATGAAATTGATCACATACTCCGGCTTTCCTTTAAAGCGTTTCCGAAGCTCCGGGTTCTGAGTGGCAATTCCCACCGGACAGGTGTCTAAATTACAGACTCTCATCATAACGCATCCCATGGTCACAAGGGGTGCCGTGGCGAACCCAAACTCCTCTGCCCCAAGCATACAGGCAATGGCCACATCCCGTCCTGTCATAAGCTTTCCGTCAGTCTCCAGAATCACCTTATCCCGCAGCCCATTCATGATCAGGGTCTGATGAGCCTCCGCCACTCCAAGCTCCCATGGAAGCCCTGCATTGTAAATGGAATTTCTGGGAGCAGCACCGGTCCCTCCGTCAAAGGCTGATACCAGGATCACCTGGGCGCCTGCCTTTGCAACGCCTGCCGCAACCGTTCCCACACCTGCCTCAGAAACCAGTTTCACGGAGATTCTGGCATTGGTATTGGAATTTTTCAGGTCATAAATCAACTGGGCAAGATCTTCAATGGAGTAAATATCATGGTGAGGAGGCGGGGAAATGAGACCTACGCCAGTGGTGGAATGTCTGGTTTTGGCGACCCATGGATATACCTTTTCTCCGGGAAGCTGGCCTCCTTCCCCAGGCTTTGCCCCCTGGGCCATTTTGATCTGGATTTCTTTGGCGCTGACTAAGTACCTGGAAGTCACACCAAAGCGTCCGGATGCCACCTGCTTGATGGCGGAACAACGGTTCACACCATCAGTTCCCGGTATGAGACGTTCTAAGCTTTCGCCGCCCTCGCCACTGTTGGATTTGCCGTGAATCCGATTCATGGCAATGGCCAGAGTTTCATGTGCCTCCTGAGAAATAGAGCCATAAGACATTGCTCCCGTTTTAAACCGTTTCACAATGGATTCTTCGCTTTCCACCTCTTCTAACGGAATTTCCTTTGACTTGGAGTAATCAAAATCCAACAGGCTTCTTAAATTAACCGTCTGTCCTTCCCCTGTTAAGGCATGGGTATATTCTTTAAACACTTCATAGCTTCCGGTCCTGGCCGCTTCCTGAAGAAGATGAATGGTTACAGGATTGTATAAATGCTCTTCCTGGCCTGCCCGTTCCTTATGGCTTCCCACACTGTCCAGAGTTAAATCAACGTCAAGGCCAAGGGGATCAAAGGCTGCCGAGTGCAGGACATCCACATCATTGGCAATATCCTCCAAAGCCACACCTTCCACCCTGCTCACTGTATCTGTAAAATATTTGTCCACTACTTTTTTTGAAATGCCGATGGCTTCAAAAATCTGAGCTCCCTGATAGGACTGTATGGTGGAAATTCCCATTTTGGAAGCGATCTTTACAATGCCATGAAGAACCGCCCCGTTATAATCTTCTACTGCCGCATAATAATCCTTATCCAGCATGCCATTTTCAATGAGTGTCCGGATCGACTCCTGGGCCAGGTAGGGATTGATGGCACAGGCTCCGTATCCCAAAAGAGTTGCAAAATGATGCACCTCCCTTGGCTCTCCACTTTCCAGAATCAAAGCCACGGAAGTCCTCTTCTTTGTCTTCACCAGATGCTGCTGAAGAGCTGATACTGCAAGAAGGGAGGGAATCGGCACATGATTTTCGTCAATATCCCGGTCAGACAGAATAATGATATTTGCCCCGTCCCGGTGAGCTCGGTCTGCCTCTAGAAACAGCCTGTCAATGGCCTTTTCCAGGGAAGTATTTTTATAGTAGGTAATGGGGATCACTTCCACCTTAAAGCCAGATCTTTTCATATTTTTAATCTTTAATAAGTCCGTACAGGTGAGAATAGGGTTATTTACCATCAATATTTTGCAGTTTTCCGCCGCCTCTTCCAGAATATTGCCTTCCTCACCTACGTAAACAGTGGTTGAGGTGACGATCTCCTCGCGGATGGAGTCAATGGGCGGATTGGTAACCTGGGCAAAGAGCTGTTTGAAATAGTTAAACAAAGGCTGATGCTTTTTGCTTAAAACTGCCAGAGGACTGTCCGCACCCATAGCAGAAACTGCTTCCGCCCCGTTCAATGCCATTGGGAGGATCATGGTCTTGTATTCCTCATAGGTATAACCATAAGTCTTCTGCAGCTTCGCCCTTTCCTCCTTGCTCATGGCAGGAACCCCTTTATTGGGAATTGGCAGCCCCTTCAGCTCAATTAAATTGGAATCCAGCCATTCTCCGTAAGGCTGGCGTGCCGCATAATATTCTTTTAATTCCTCGTCACTGATGAGACAGCCCTTCACTGTATCAATCAAAAGCATCTTACCTGGACGAAGGCGTTCTTTTCTGACCACATGGCTCTGTTCAATGTCAATGGCTCCTACTTCAGAGGCCAGGATCATCTGGTCATCATCAGTAATATAGTACCTGGAGGGACGAAGTCCGTTGCGGTCCAAAACAGCCCCAACTAGGTCTCCATCACTGAACACAATGGAAGCCGGACCATCCCAGGGTTCCATCATGGTTGCATAGTATCGGTAAAAATCCTTAATCTCCTGTGACATGGATTTATCATGTTCCCATGGTGCCGGAATGGTCACCATAACAGACAGAGGAAGATCCATCCCACTCATCATCATAAATTCCAGAGCATTGTCAAGCATGGCTGAGTCCGAACCTTCCTGGTTGATGATGGGAAGAACCTTGTGCATGTCATACCGGAAGTACTCTGATTCCATATTCTCTTCTCTTGCCATCATCTTGTCTACATTCCCGCGAATAGTATTAATTTCGCCGTTATGTACGATGAGACGGTTAGGATGGGCCCTCATCCAACTGGGGTTGGTGTTGGTGCTGAAACGGGAATGAACCACCGCAATGGCTGATTCATAGTCCTTGTCCTGAAGATCCGTAAAAAACTTTCTAAGTTCCTTCACCAGGAACATACCCTTATAGACGATGGTCCTGCTGCTCAAGGAAACCACATAGGTATTGTCATTGCTCTGTTCAAAGATCCGTCTTGAAACATAAAGCTTCCTGTCAAATTCCAGTCCCCTTGCAGTATCTGCCGGCTTCTTAACAAACCCCTGGGCAATGCAGGGCATACAGTCCACTGCCTTTGCGCCGATCAGCTCCGGATGGATGGGCACATCTCTCCAACCCGAAAATTCAAGACCTTCCTTCTTTACAATAATTTCAAACATCTTCTTTGCCTGATTCCTGGCAAGCTCATCCTGGGGAAAGAAAAACATTCCCACACCATATTCCCGTTCATCACCAAGCTCGATGCCTAACGGTTTTGTAACTTTTTTAAAAAATCTGTGAGAGATCTGGAGCATAATTCCCACTCCGTCTCCTGTCTTTCCCTCTGCATCCTTTCCTGCGCGGTGTTCCAGATTTTCCACGATATGAAGGGCCTGCTCCACTGTTTTGTGAGTCTTGATGCCTTTTATATTGGCAACAGCTCCAATACCGCAGTTATCATGTTCAAAGCGGGGATCATACAGCCCCGGAAGTGCTGTCCTATCGGGAGATTCTAAGCTCATATCCATTATCTCTCTTCCTTTCTTCACTCTCGCCCAGGCTTTCCGGGCATTCTGGTATGCCCAAGGCGTACCCATTATTTTTTCTGTTTTGAGTGGTAATGCATTGCAGTAAATTTTAGTTGATAATACTACATTTTTTCTCACTTGTAAACAAATTTTATTTTTGAATTGTCTGATAATTAGATTATTATATAATATTTATAATGTATTCTAAAAACTTTTAAAATTAATGGCTATTTTTTATATATGCCGTGCAATTAAACCGCTATTTTAAACATCTGGAACAAACTTCTAATTTTTTTAAGTTCTTACCTGCTATTATTAAGCCTGGGATTTACTTTCATAGTATTTAAGCTTCTTATCTTTATTTCCTCATTATTCCCATAGAAAAAGCCCTGGAAATCTCCTTCCCAGGGCTAATAGACTTTTCAATCATAAAAAAAAACAAATTACATTTCACCAAGACCACTTTCAATTGCTTCTGTCATGGTCTTCATTGCAGCTGCCTCATCTTCACCGTCACAGATCAATTTGATCTCTGTTCCACACTTAATTCCGGCTGCCATAACGTTTAATACGCTCTTAGCTACGATTCTCTTCTCACCGAACTCAATGATTACATCGGATTTGAATTTCATGGCTGTTTGTGACAACACCCCTGCTGGCCTTAAATGAAGCCCGGATGGATTTACTACTGTCAGTGTTTTTGATAACATAAGATTTTCTCCTTTATCCTCAATTATTTTTATACTCCTTGCAGTTAATTTTATTACAATATCCAATTTGTGTCAAGACAAACCATATGTCTTTTACATATTTTCCAAAGGAAACATCCAGCCTAGGAGGTCTTGGAAAAAGCCTGTCTTTCTTCCCTGGAATAGACACACCCACAATAATCCTGTCGGTAAAGACCATACTCTCCTGAAAGTTCCACAGAACGCTTATATCCGTTTTTTTTCTTAAAATCAGAAGGCAGATAAGCTACACGGTATTCTCTGGCCAGCTTTTCTCCAATCTCATTGAGCTTTTCCGCATTCTTCAAAGGGCTTATGGTGAGGGTTGTGGTGAAATAATCAAAACGCCCGGCCTGAGCAACCTTTGCAGCCTCTTGAAGGCGCAGTTCATAACACTTAAAGCACCGGGTACCGCCTTCTGGTTCATGTTCCAGGCCCTTTGCTATCCGGTAAAATTCATCCGGCTCATAGGCCCCTGTTTCCATGGTAACAGAATGAACAAAATCCATGGCCTCAATGAGCCTTTCCTGCTCTTTTACGCGCCTTTTGTATTCTTCCGGCGGGGATATATTGGGATTATAGAAATACACGGTAATTTCAAAATAACGGGATAAATACTCTAGCACATAGCTGCTGCACGGCGCACAGCAGCTGTGCAAAAGCAGCCTGGGGACCTTTCCTTCTTTCTCCAGTCCAGCAATGACCTGATCCAATTCCTTCTGATAATTCCTCTGGTTCATGGTAACTCCTTCCCTGCCATAGCAAAGCGGTCATGAATACAGTCCACTCCGCTCCA
>JAEWRS010000264.1 GCA_023398855.1 Bacillota bacterium | reverse complement strand
ACGATGGTGATGCCTTCTCTTTCAATTTCTCTTGTCATCGTTGCACCGCAACGTGTACAGGTCCCTCATGTGGAGGTCAGAATTGCAGCTCTGATTCCATCCTTTTTTAATTCTCTTGCGATTTCTTTACCCATTCTAGCTGCTTCAGCCTGGGTCGTTCCCGTGCCAACGGTGGAAAAGAAGTATTTGTATACTCCGCCGATTTTTCCTTCTTTCTGATACCGTCTCATGGCATCTAATGGAACGATTACGTCAGAGTCATTGTTAGCTGCTGCCGGGTCAAAGCCAGCGTGAATGGTCATGTACTCACCCTTTACAAGGTCATCAGTCTGGGAAATGTCATATTTTCCCCACTTGGTTGCTGATGCTGACTGAATGCGGTCCGGATTTCCTACCGGAACGATTCCTCCAGAAGTAATGAGGGCAACCTCCAGCTTAGTCAGTTCTTCCGGTGTGATGGCCGGAGCAATTGCCACCCGGTCAGATTTTGGAATAGCAAGCTCTGTCTCATATGGTTCTCCATGAACTTTCTTAAGTAGTATGTCAATCACACGGTCAGCTGCCGTTACCGGAGGATCCAGCCAGATCTGATCCCTGACTCCTCTTCCAAAATAACCTTCCTCTGCTGCCGGCAGTAATTTCTCTCCCTTTAACAGCTTAAGAGCAAAACTTGCCATAGCCTTTACATTCTTTTTCATGGCTGCAGCACTGGCTCCGCCTTTAAATACATACATGTCCTTTCTAAACATTTCTACCCCAGGGTTTTCATCGTTCATTGAGGTAAGAACAGGCACTCCGAACTCTTTTTTAACTGCGTTGCAAATGTGGCCGCAGGCTGATCCGTAGCGTCCTGCACGGAAAGCCGGTCCAGCAAAAAATACATCTATCTCTTTTCCCTTCAGCATGGAAAGAATAAGTGCAACGGCTTCCTCTGTGTTGGAGCCCATAAAGTTGTCGCCGCAAATGATTGTATGCGTTATTTCAACATCATTGCCTAATTCCTGCTGCAATGCCATGGCCGGACCAACGAGGCCTTCTCTGATTTCCGGTTTGAAATCAGCCAGTTCTTCTCCGCCGACCTGACCAAAAAACTGATTTAAGTATAAAATACCTTTCATTTCGTCCCTCCTTCTAGAATTCTACCATCCTCTTGGTTGACCAGCCTACTACCTGGTCCCCGCAGAACATGGCGTTGTTTTCCATAATAATTGAACCATCCTCTTTTACGGAAGCCCCTAAAATCTCATCATTAGACCAGCCTCCTGACATCCCATCTCTTGCAAGGGCCTCTAACTCTCCAAGAACTGTTTCCATCTTTGGAAGCTTGATGAGTGTGGATACGTTTCCGCAGGATACAATGGCATCCTCTTTCTCATCTAAGGAAACCAGAGGCTGGCTGGCACCGTCTCTTCCCGTACACTCGTTTGTAAGTCCTACGGTCTTAACGCCTGCATTCTCCAGGGCAACGATACAAGCCGTAAAGTCCGCATCCGGGTTGCCGTATCCTTCCTCCGCAACAATGGCGGAATCCGCTCCAAGGCTCTTTGCCATCTGGGCAACAAATAAAGCGGATCTTTCCTTCTGATCCAGGGCAACATTTAAATTAGACATGATCACACCAATAAAATTCATGGTCTTTCCATGCTCCTTATAAAGCCTGCGGATCATGGGTAAGTTCTGGAAATCATAGGTAGCCCACTTGGAGGAGCAAGGCATAAAGGAGCCGCTGATTATCGCTCCATCCAGTACTTCATTGGGATGCATGAAGGTGGGAAGCATCCGGTTTGTATCCCAGCCGTAATTTAAGTCATTATAGCCGCCTTCCTCCATCTGGGACTGAGGCTGAAGCACCAGCACCACGCTTGGAAGCTTGTTTACTTCCTCGCTTCTTTTTGTAACCGGCTCCAGTTCAAAGGTCTCTACCTCATCCGGTGTTAAATCCTTTGTTGCGGCGCCTATGTATTCGGCAAGGCGCATGCCGGCCCACCTTAATGCCCTGTTCTTCTTCTGCTGTTCCCTCTGCTCAAAAACCTCATCAGAATCAGCGACTAAAACCAGGTTTTTCAACTGTGAGTAGTAGGTGTATTTGGCACCTTCTCCGCTCATATCGATCAACCCATCCTGGAACCCGCCGTAGTGTTTTCCCACTACCAGAACGCTCATATCCTTCAGCGCATGGGTGGTTCCGTTTCCGGCCTGCATCAGCTCTCCGGTCACTCCCGGAAATACCGGGCCTCCCCCTACACGATAGCGGGGCTCAATAGCCTCTTTTACAGGAACAAGCCTGACATGATCCCCAGGCGATACAATATAGAGTTCTGCTTCTGTGATATGCTCATCTTCTTTTATTACTGCCAGAGCTTCTTCTTTATTCACGGTAAGAAGTCCGTCTTTTAAGGAAGTCTGATCACCGAAGCGAATTTCTTTGACATAAAAATTTCCCAATTCCAGCTTCATTCCATATCTCCTTTCAAATTAATTCGTAAATACCGTCATTGCCATACTGTTAAAAAAATCTGCGGCCACGAAAAGGTCCTCTTCGCTCATGGTCCTTACATCAAGGAGTACCTTGCTTTTCCAGATTCTTGCAACAATGGGAACAGAATGATTCCGAAGCATGTCATCCAGCATATCTGCGGACAGCCGTTCCACGCTTATCCCCACTGCATAAGAAGCAAGATTAACACCAGGCATGGTTCCTCCGCCGATCTGCCCTTCCGTTTCCAGCACCTCAGCCTGTACCCCTGGCTGCTTCAACAGGAGGCTGTGTAAATGCTCTGCCTTTTCCCTTAAACCTTCCAAAGGCTCTGTGATCATTTTCAGGGTAGGAATCTGTTCCATTGCCGTTTCCGGGGACAGATACTGCCTGAGAGTTAATTCCAGGGCATTTAAGGTCAGCTTATCAATTCTCAGAGCCCGGAGCAGATGATTTTTCTTCATCTGGCTGATATACCGGGCATTGCCTACTATGATACCGGCCTGAGGTCCTCCAAGGAGCTTATCTCCGCTGAAGCAAACGATATCAGCTCTTTGTTCCAGGCAGTCTTTGACCGTTGGTTCATCACCGATCCCATACGCCTTTAAGTCGGCCAGCAGCCCTGATCCCAGATCAAATATCACCGGAAGCCCGTGCTTTTCCCCAACAGCCTTCATCTGCGCTATAGAAACCTCCTCTGTAAAGCCGATGATCTTATAATTACTGGTGTGAACCTTTAATAATGCACCTGTATTCTCATTGATGTTATCTTCGTAATCCCTCTCATGGGTCTTGTTGGTGGTTCCTACCTCTGTAAGTCTGCATCCGCTGGCTGTCATAATTTCAGGAACCCGGAAGGCTCCCCCTATCTCCACCAGCTCACCCCTTGAAACAATGACCTCTTTCCCCTTTGCCATAGAATTCAGCACCAGATACACGGCTGCCGCATTGTTGTTGACAACAAGGGCTGCCTCTGCACCGGTCAAAAAGGTAAGAAGCTGCTCCACATGGTCATACCTGGAGCCTCTTTCTCCTGTTTCCAGATGATACTCCAGATTAGAGTAAGATCCGCTGATTTCCTTCATGCTTTCCGAAACAATTGGAGAAAGCCTTGCTCTCCCAAGATTGGTATGAAGCACAATGCCGGTTCCATTGACCACCCTTCGCAGCTGGGGTTTATTCTGCCTTTCGATTTCAGCTTTGATCCGTCTGATTAACTCATCCTTTGAGAGGTGACAGGATTCTCCGGATAAAATTTTTTGCCGTTCCAGCTGGATTTCCTTTTGACAGGCAAGTTTAATTAAAACCGCCGGAACATCTGTGATTCCTTCTAAGGCCATGGAACGCATCATTTCATCCACTTTAGGCAGCTGCCTCATGAGACTGTTTTTATCTGTCATTTTTCCGAACCTCTCAAATTATTTTTCAAACCTTCCAAGCTGCTCTCCGGCCGGATCAGCCGATAAACTGATTGCCGGAAAGGATCTCTCTGGCCTTTTTAAGATTGTGTTCTGCAATGAGAACCACAGGCCCTGTACAGCCCATTCCGCTCTCCGCATAAATACCCGCTGCCCATAAACAGGAAACAGCGGCTTCTAAATCCATGATCTCAATTCCAAGGATCTCCTCGGTCACCACTTCCTTTGGAGGCGCCTTTACTTCCTCTGCCCGCTCTGAAGCCTTACCAGGCTTTAAATCCTCCAGGATCTCAGCCAGGCCTGCTTTCTTTGCCTTTGCAAACTCCTCAGCCATAACCTTCTGATAATTGTTGTCAAGAAGTTCTTTTGCAAATTCAATGGCCCCTGTAACCAGAGGCGTTCCCGATGCCCTTGATACAATAAGGATCAGCTTGTCAAATCCTTCACCGATTCCAGGACCGTATCCAAAGCCAACCGACTCATAGCTGCCTCCTGTGGTATAGGCGGAAAACACCTTTGTGAGGACATTTCCTGTGAGAGAATCCATAACCATCACATCAGCAGAGCCTGTCAATAAGTCATTGCCCCTCATGACAATGCCTCCGTCGGCTCTCTGTGAAACGGCAAACCGAATGTCATAACCATTTTTCTTAAGCTTTTGCAGTGCAACCTCTGCCTGACGGGCTCCATCCACATTTAAAATACCCACCGTGGGGTTTTCCACACCACTGGCCTTTGCGGCAATGATCCCGTATATGGCATTTTTCACCATACTCTCCACCCGGTTCACGGATGACGTTCCTGTTGTGGATGCAATATACATCTGCTTTCCCGATGCCGGAGTAATCACCCGGCCAACCGTAGAGACTCCGATTGGGAAAGGATAGTGCATGGTTACTGCCCCGTAAGCTTCCTGGTTCTTAAGCATGTCATCCATTTTTTTATGGCCCTCTTCTTCCGAGGCAACCAGTATGACTTCCAGGTTCTCCGCTTCCACTTGCATGGTTCCGATTATTTTCACAGATATTCCTTTTTTTGCTGCCCCACGGGCTGCCTGATAAATAGCCTCTTCCCCGTGCTCACTGCCAATGGCAGTAACTGCAATAGGCATTATTTTGCCGGTCTGGCCTTTCTCAAGCATATGAGCCATATCCAAAAAGGTCTCTGCGATTATACGTTTCATCTTACCCTCTGACATACACTCACCCCTCGTCTTCCTGAAGATGCTCTGCAAAATCCTTTAAGGCTGCTGCGATCAGCTTTTTGATC
>JAEWRS010000227.1 GCA_023398855.1 Bacillota bacterium | reverse complement strand
CCAGTCATTGGTGATGAAATTATACATATGGACCGGATCCCAGATAATGAAGGCCAGAAAGCTTACGGTATAATCGTGATAACGCCTGGGATTGGAAATAACGATTTCCTGGGTGCTTTCCTCATATTCCCACTCATTGGCTGCCAAAGGCTCCCCTGTGGTGCGGTCCACCACCTCCCACCAGCGCTTGATGTCATGAATGGTATCAGGCTTTAACTGCTCCTTGTATAAATGCTTCATCAAAGGGATGCAAAGCCTGCCCTCATCCATTGCCGTATAAAATTCCGTCATCAAATACACCTGCTGGACTTCATCCGGGTTCTCCATGGCCCAGTTGTTGTCCTTTCTGGTGGTATAATAGGTGGCGTAGATCTTGACCGGCATTTTCTTAAGCTCCTCCGGCATATTTGTCCCATCACAATCCCGCAGGGCATCGGCTCCCCACCGCCTGGCAATCTCTTTTGTCTCCTGTATCATATCCACATCCGTGGGAACAGTGACTCTTCCGGTAAGTTTTCTTTCCATCTGATATCCCCTTTCTATTTCATTTTTTTCATTTCAAAGGCATAAATGCCTTTTATATTTCATGGATCAGCCCTTCACACCAGAGGAAGCAACCCCTTCGATGAAAAACTTCTGGCAGAACAGGAATGCAATCAGAATGGGCAGCAATACAGCCGTTGCAGCGGCCATCTGACTTCCGTAATCCTGGATTAAGCCAGAGGAAAAGAGCTTCACACCAACAGAGAGCATCTGCTTATCCATGGTTGATATGTACAGATACGGTCCCATATAATCGTTCCAGGACCATGTAAAGGAAAACAGGGCCATAGTCGCAATGGCCGGCTTTGCCAGTGGGAAAATGATTTTCCAATAAATGCGGAAATGGCCGCAGCCGTCAATTTTAGCCGCTTCACTTAAGGAGTCCGGAATGGAAACAAAGGACTGGCGCAGCAGGAATACAAAATACACATCAACACAGCTTGGCAGGATCAAAGACCACATGGTGTCCAGGATGTGCAGATTTTTAAAGATCATGTACCTTGGCAGGATCATAATGTCACTTGGTATCATCATGGCTGACAACAGGACAAGAAAGACTGCGTCTTTTCCCTTAAATCGAATTCTTGCAAATCCATATGCAGTAAAGCTTACAAAAAATATTTTGATCCCAATGGTAAGGGCCGTCATGACCACTGTATTAAAATACCATTTCTGAAAGTTATAAATGCCGTTTGTAAACAATGCCTGAAAGTTCATCAGGGTTGGATTCTCCGGAATCAGATGCCATGGAAATTTCATGACCTCTCCGCTGACCTTAAAGGAAGAGGAAATCATGAACAGAAACGGAAAATTAGATGCCAGCCCGATCAACAGGATCAATATGGTAAGTACTATCTTTATGCTTTTCTTTTTGCTTGTCATTGATGAACCCTCCCTTAATAATTAACCCATTTTTTCTGTCCGCGCCATTGGATAAGCGTTACGATCATGACCAGCAAGAACATGACGAAAGCCATGGCACTTGCCAGGCTGGTCTCATATTTTGTAAATGCAGTCCGGACAATATTTACGGACATGACTGTGGTCGCCTGCCCCGGACCTCCCTCAGTTAAAGCCTGTATGCAGGTAAAGTTCTGGAAGGAACCGATAATGGAGCTGATTACCAGGAAAAAAGTGGTGGGAGAAATCATTGGTATGATGATATTGCGGATCCGCTGCCATTTTGTTGCCCCGTCTATCTGCGCGGCTTCCAGCAGCTCAGCGGGCACCTCCTGCAGTGCCCCAAGATAAACTACCATGTTAAGGCCAACGCCCTTCCAGACAGAAATCATAGCAACAGTGGGAAGCGCCAGCTTTAAGTTCAGTAAAAGCAGGGGCGGGTCAAACCCCATGTTTCTTAAAGCAAGGATAATGGGACTGCTATTTCCAAGCAGCACCTTAAAAATCACAGCAACCGCCACCATGTTGGATACGTAAGGCATAAATACCAGGGAACGCATGGCCTTTTTCATATAGACCCCGTTGTTCAGCATAAATGCCAGCACAAATCCAAGGAGCATAATAAGTGGTACATATACCAGGGAATATTGAAAGGTTCTTATAAGGGAACCCACGATCTCCTTGCTGGTAAATACTTTGATAAAGTTTTGAAAGCCTACAAATTTAAGGTTGTCCAGCCTGGTAATATATTTCATGTTTAAAAATGACATCACAATTGCAATGACAAAAGGAATGCCTGTGAAAACAGTGAAAAAAATCAGGTAGGGCGAAATAAACAGCCACCCATACCTGTTTTCTTTTTTCTGGGCCATGGATATTTTTTCTTTTGGTTTAGATACTGGTGTCTTTGCCTTGTTCATGGGCATGCCTCCGATTTTCATTTTGGAAGAAAGACTCATGGAATAACAGCCTTTCTCTTCCTTCTATTCTAACGGATTTTTTTCCGATAAACATAGGCCGATTTTTGTATTTGTTGGTTATTTTCGCTTTTTGCCCTGTTTCCCTACTTATTTGATCCAGTCAAATTGCCGTGCCCGTCAATATCTTCCCCTGTGATCCTGGGAATCCTAATAACAGTCAGAGTTCCGGAATCCTGTTTACTGTAGATAGAAACAGCCCGGTCCACCCCAAAATACAGCTTGATTCTGGCTTCTATGCTGTGAAGTCCGATGCCGGTGCTTCGTCTGTTCTGCTCTCCCTCTTTTTTTCTGATTTTTCCAAAGCAGATCTGGTCACGGACTTCCCTTAATTTCTCCCTGTCCATTCCGCGGCCGTTATCCATGATTTTTATCATGACCCATCTGCCTTTTTCCTTTACCGTAAGGCGGATCATCATGGGGTGCTTTAGCCCTGCCATTCCATAGAGAAAGGAGTTTTCCACAGCAGGCTGTAATATGATCTTTAAGGAAAACAATTCATGGATCTGCCGCATATCCGTCTTAAGATCCAATTCAAAAGCTTCTTGATAACGGTTTTTCTGGATCTTTACGTAAGCCATGAGATGTTCAATTTCATGTTCCATGGGGACGATTACCTGTCCTCCGCTGATGGATAAGCGGTACATCCGCCCCAGGGAAGCTGCCGTCCGCCCGATATCCGGCCTTCCTGCCTCATTGGACATCCATACGATGTTTTCCAGCGTATTATAAAGAAAATGCGGATTGATCTGGCTCATGAGCACTTCCAGCTCCAGCTCCTTTTTCTTCCGTTCAGACTGCAGACCCTCTATGATATGGGTATTGATCCGCTCCAGCATGGAATTGTAATAGCGGATCATATCTCCTACCTCATTTTTCTGTTTTACATCAACATAGGCATTTAAATTTCCACCGTAAACCTCCTTCATGGAGGCATTCAGCTTTCCAATGGGGTCCATGAAGCTTTTGTATAAATAAAAGATCATCATAGCGCAAAGGCCCACACATGCCACCATCACCAGAAAAATCCTGTAGTACAGCACATCCACTTCCCTTGTCACCGATTTTACAGGAACCACCATGACGATCTTCCAGTCATTGACATCAGAAGCCTTTATCTGGATCATCTGCTTTCCCAGGGCTTCCCAGCCTTTTGTCAAAGCTTCTTCCTGTTCCAGGATCTCATCCCTTAGCTTCCCCGGAATTTCCCCTGCTTCCACAGCCTTTTCGCTGCTGGAAGAAATCAGCCTGCCATCTTCTGTGACAACATAAATATCACCGGGAATGGATTGTGCCAGTTCCGCATATTGTTCATAAATATCCTTCTCTTTCAGGGCAAACAGCTGCACACACTCATATCTTCCCTTTTCCCAGGAATAGATCCTCCGTATGCCCATGACGGCCTTTCTCTCCCTGACCTCCCCTGGCATTTCGCTTAGAAGGAAATTATCCTCCAGGGGAAACCAGCGGAATTTCATCAAAAGGTCGGGGTCTTCAATGTTCATGGCACGCAGCCTGCTGATTACCTCTTCCGTATCATGATTGGGATCCAGAAAATTGAACAATTCACCCTTGTAGGTGTACATGGCACTGATCCTCACCCGCTGGTTGAGCATGTCATAGGCTCCGAATATGTTGCTGTAAATCTTCACGATATCAAGCTTTTTATATATCTGCTCCTGAGGGGAATATTCCTTTTCCATGTACTTATTCAGCTGGTCATTGGTCGCAAAATTGTCGGAAACACTGTAAATGTCCTGTAGCTTTGCATCAATTTTGTTGGCAATATCCGTGATCCGGCTCTGGGTGGTGCGCATGTATTCCTGTTTCATGACCTTTCTTGTATGCCAGAACAGCATAGTGATAATCACCATGACCGGGATCAGCACCTGCAAAATTCCATAGAGCATCCGCCGCTTCAGACCGATATTCCTTTTCTTTGCCTGATGTTTTTGCCTATTCAATTTCATTGTTTTTCTCCCAGCCTCCGCATTCTGGCTGGAGGATATTCCGGTACTCCTTGGGGCTTATTCCATACTTTTTCTTAAAAAGCTTAATATAGTTGGATACATCGGCCCAGCCCATTTCCTGGGAAATCTCATAGATCTTCCGCCCAGGATCAGCAAGAAGCTTCCTGCTTTTTTCCAGTCTCCTTGTAATGATGTAATCACTGAAGTTGCAGCCAAATTCATTTTTAAATATCTTGGAAATATAGGCGGAATTCTTATGAACCTTTGCGCCCACATATTCCAGGGATATCTGGTTGGAATCATACTCCTCATCAACGATTTCTCTGATTTTCTGGGCAAGGCTGCTCTGGCTCTTCCATTCTCCCCTCATATCCGCCATTTCCCCGGATACCTCCCGGAGGATACGGGATAGAAATTCTTTTTTTTCCTGCAGGCTCTTTAAGGGATAAATACCCGCATAGGTGCAGTCCAGCTTTTTCATCACCTTTTCTAAGCGGACGCCGTAGCGCAGCAGGGCGCGGGAAAGATTAAACAACAGTTCAAG
>JAEWRS010000124.1 GCA_023398855.1 Bacillota bacterium | reverse complement strand
GCCTGATACGTTATCAGAACATCGTGGGTGAACTCTGCACCATTAAATCCGAAGATAAATTTACGCAGTCTTTGATCAGGAGAAATAGTTGCTGTATTTTGTAAAGCGTGTTATGATTCCATAGAATAAAACTGACAGGAAATGGAAAGGGATCTTTGTGGAACAACATGAACAGACGAAAAAAGAACTGGCTCCTGGCCTTGATTTATACGGTCATGATTCTCCTGTGCTATGGAATTGTCATGATTGTAGGTATGTTAAACGACTCCAACCATGACAAGGAGAATACCTCTGACACCCAATATGAAGAAAGCTTAAAACCGGAAGTGCAGGAGAAGAGTTCTGGCGCGGAAGACTATATAAATCCTGAGACAGAAAAAATGGAAGAAGAAACTGAGACCGGGAAAGAAGAAAGAGAAAACAGGCAGAAGGAGCCAACCGGAAAGGAAGAAACAGAAGAAGTGGCGGAGGTATATAAGCCTCCGGTCATTGTGGTTGCCTCAGACGTTCATTACTATTCGCCCCAGCTTACGGATTACGGCGAAGCTTTTGAAAAAATGATGAACAGGGATGATGGTAAGCTGGTTCCTTATATCCCGCAGCTTATGGACGTGTTTACGGCTGAGATGGAAAGACTGCAGCCTTCTGCCGTGATCTTAAGCGGAGACTTAACTCTTAACGGGGAAAAAACGGGTCACAAAGCATTGGCGCAGAAGCTTGAGGTCCTGGAAGATAAGGGAGTAAAGGTGCTTGTCATACCCGGCAACCACGATATCAATAATTACGCTTCAGCCTCTTATTTTGGAAAGGAAAAAGCAGCGGCAGATATTGTAGATCCCCAGGAATTTTATGAAATTTACCGACGGTTCGGTTATGACCAGGCTATGAGTCGTGATGAGAATTCTTTAAGCTATGTTTATGAGCTGGATGAAAAAAACTGGCTCCTCATGCTTGACTCGGCCCAGTACGAACCTCTCAACAAGGTCGGCGGACGGATCAGGGAAGAAACACTGGTATGGATGAAAAAGCAGCTGGAGGAAGCAAAGGAGCAAGGAATAACCGTAATCCCCATTGCGCACCACAATTTACTAAAAGAAAGCATCCTTTATCCAATGGATTGTACCCTTGAGAACAGCCAGGATGTCATTGATCTTTTAGAAGCTTTCCGGGTTCCTCTTTACATAAGCGGTCATCTGCACCTGCAAAGGACAAAAAAATATAAACCTAAGCCAGATGAGAGTGAGGATGTGTACCATATCAGTGAAGTGGTGGCGGATTCCTTTGCCATTTCGCCCTGCCGCTATGGTGTCCTTACATGGAGTGAGGATGGAAAGCTGATTTATAACACCAGGGCAATGGATGTGGAAGGTTGGGCAAGAGAAGAGGGGAATTCTGATGAAAACCTTCTTCACTTTAAGGAATACGGGACAAAGGTGCTTACAGAAGTGGTCAGCAGCCAGATAGCCGATGAAATCAAGAACCTGCCAAAGGATCAGACAGAAAAGATGGCGGGATTGTATGGAGATATAAACAGGGCTTATTGTGAAGGCATTGCTGTTGATGCAAAGGAAATCCAGTCAGGAGAAGCCTTCCGTTTATGGGATAGGAATCTGCCTGACAGCCAGATGTTTGCTGAAATCGGAAAAATTCTGAAAGATACGGGAAATGATCATAACACCTGGGAATATGAACTGGAAAAAGGAGATTAATGCTGAGAGGAAAATGGGGCGGCCTCTTTACATTATATTTCTTGTCGTGATATAATGATGAAATTATATTACACAAAGTTCGAGGTGAATTGCTTATGCAGGAAAATATTAGTGTATCAGGTGTTCTCTGCTCATTCTACGATTCATTATTTGAAGCGGAAAAAAAAATTGCGGATTATATCCTGGCGCATAAAAGTGAAACAATTGATATGACGGTGGCTGAGCTGGCTCTTAAAAGCGGAACCAGTGATGCCACCGTATCCAGATTCTGCAGAAGATGTGGGTTTAATGGGTTTCATCACCTGAAAATCAATCTGGCTAAAGAAGTGGCTGAGGACAGAGGAAATTCCATTGAAGTATCCAATGACATCAGCAGAGATAATATCTCTCAGTCTCTGCAGAATATTTTAGCTAATAAGGTGGCAGAGCTGACCCAGACCATCTCCATGATGAACCCGGGGGAGATAGAACAGATCCTGTCTGTCATCGAACATGCCAGGACCGTACAGCTTGTAGCAGTAGGCAATACCATACCCGTAGCCCTTGATGGTTCCTTTAAGTTCAATCAACTGGGGATACCGACAGTATCCGGGTCCATATGGGAGACACAGATGGCTTACACCTGTAATTTAAGGGAGGAAGATGCCATCGTAATCATTTCCAATTCAGGCTTTTCCAAACGGCTGATGACCCTGGTGGCAGTTGCTAAGGAAAACCACACCCCCACAATTGCCATTACCAACAACGCTTCGTCTCCCCTTGGACAGGCCTGTGATTACCACATTACTACAGCCACAAGAGAAAAACTCCTTTTGGGAGAGTTCTGCTTTTCCAGAGTGTCGGCTACGGCAGTGATTGAAATATTGTATTTGTTTTTATCAGTCAGCAAACCGGATTCCCATGACCGGATCAGGCGTCATGAGATCGCTATTTCCGACGATAAGAAGTAAAACAGCATTGCCGGAGAGACCGGTGTCTTTACAAGATGTTACAGCTGGTATTTAATTAAGAAAAGGAATACTTGATAAAATCGCATATAGAGTAGATGGACAGCAGGTTTGCACAGCATGATATATGTAATGTAACCCTGCTTTTCTCGTATAGGAAAGTTCTTCATTGGGAATCCCGCTGCAGCAGGGATAGAATTTGAATTTATAAGGGAACACTAAAAAAGTATTGGCCAGACATAGGGGAATTGTGCAAAATCCCGAAAAGACATAAGAAATGTTATTTCTTGAAGAAATATATTGACGAAATAAAGCAATCGTATTATATTAATAAAGAAGAAAGAAATAAAATTTTATATATAAAAGGAGAGGTGACATATGATTTACACCGTAACATTTAATCCTGCTTTGGATTATGTCGTAAGGGTAGATCACTTCGCACTGGGAGCAGTCAATAGAACGGAGCAGGAAAGCATCTATTATGGGGGAAAAGGACTAAACGTATCTGCAGTTTTATGGACATTGGGGTATGAAAATACCGCTCTTGGCTTTGTGGCAGGTTTTACCGGCGAGGAGATTGAACGAGGGGTTGAAGGTCTTGGATTTAAGTCGGATTTTATCCGTGTCAAAAATGGCTTGTCCAGGATCTATGTGAAGCTTAAGTCCCAGGAAGAGACAGAGATTAACGGAATGGGGCCGGAAATCACAGGGGAAGATGTCAAGGAGCTTTTTGAAAAGCTGGACCACTTGACCCATGGGGATGTACTGGTTTTATCCGGCAGCATTCCAAAGTCCATTGACGATGGAATTTATGAGCGGATCATGAAGGCACTGGAGGGCAGGGGCGTCCGTATCGTGGTGGATGCAACAAAGGACTTGCTTATTAATGTACTTTCTTACCATCCGTTTCTCATTAAGCCCAATAACCATGAATTGGGTGAGATGTTTGGCGTAACCCTTCGTAGTCCGGAAGAGATTATCCAGTATGGAAAACGTCTGCAGGACAAGGGAGCCAGAAATGTCCTGGTATCCATGGCGGGAGACGGAGCAATCCTGATTACCGAGGATGGAGAAGTATTCCATATGGGAGTGCCGAAAGGAAAGGTAAAGAATTCCGTGGGAGCAGGAGATTCCATGGTAGCCGGATTTATTGCCGGTTATATGGAGAACGCCAGCTTTGAGCATGCACTGCGTCTTGGAAGTGCCGCGGGAAGTGCCAGTGCTTTTTCAGAGGGATTGGCAGGTAAGGAAGATATCATGAGGCTGTATGAAGAATTGTCAAAGGAGGGGTTTTGATGAAGATCACAGAGCTGTTGAAAAAGGAAAGCATTGAGCTGGGAGTAAAAGTATCCAGCAAAGAAGAGGCCATTGACAAGCTGGTAGGTTTGATGGAAGCAGGAGGAAGGCTTAAGGATCCTGCCGGATACAAGGAAGGTATTCTGGCAAGAGAGGCTTTGGGGAGTACGGCGGTGGGAGATGGGATCGCCATTCCCCATGCAAAGGTAGCTGCTGTAGGGGAGCCGGGGCTCTCTGCCATGGTGCTGCCGGAAGGCGTTGATTATCAGGCGTTTGACGGTTCTCTTGCTCATTTGATCTTTATGATTGCAGCGCCGGAAGGAGAAGCTGATGTTCATCTGGAGGCATTATCCAGACTTTCCACCCTTCTCATGGATCCGGATTTTAAAAGTGATTTAATAAAGGCCGGATCAAAGGAAGAATTTTTGCAGCTTATTGACGATAAAGAATCAGAACGGTATCAGAAAAAAGAGGAACAGCCAGATCGTGCTGTAAAAGTCCAAAATGGGTACCGGGTTTTGGCAGTAACTGCCTGCCCTACTGGAATTGCCCATACCTTTATGGCAGCAGAAAACCTGGAACAGCAGGGGAAAAAGCTGGGAATTTCTCTTAAGGCGGAAACCAACGGAGCAGAAGGAGTCGGCAATGCACTGACAAGAGAGGAAATTGCCGGTGCAGACGGAATTATTATTGCTGCGGATAAAAAAGTGGATATGGCCCGTTTTGACGGAAAGCGGGTGGTTAGGGCCACTGTTACGGAAGGAATCCAAAAGGGAGAAGACTTGATTAAAAGAGCGGTAAGCACAGAAACTCCTGTTTACCATCATTCAGAGTCAGCCTCTTCCTCAGAAAGCGGAGAACAGGAAAGTGCCGGACGGTCCATTTATAAGCATTTAATGAACGGCGTTTCCCATATGCTTCCTTTTGTAATTGGCGGAGGAATTCTCATTGCACTGGCATTTCTGTTTGATGACTATTCCATTGATCCTTCTAATTTTGGAAAAAACACTCCTTTGGCTGCTTACTTAAAGACAATTGGAGAACAGGCCTTTGGTATGATGCTACCGGTTCTTGCTGGTTACATTGCCATGAGCATCGCAGACCGCCCTGGTCTTGCAGTGGGATTTGTAGGCGGGCTGGTTGCTAAAATGGGTGCCACCTTTGCAAATCCAGGAGGCGGAAGTGTGAACTCTGGTTTCCTTGGTGCGTTACTGGCCGGTTTCATCGGCGGCTATATTGTTATTATGCTTAAAAAAGCATTCAGTAAGCTGCCTAAGTCCCTGGAAGGGATCAAACCCGTCCTCTTATATCCGCTGATCGGTATTTTCCTTGTGGCAGTGGCAACCACCTTTATCAATCCTTTTGTGGGTGCCATTAACAACGGAATCACAAGCCTGTTAAACGGCATGGGCGGTACCAGCAAGGTCATTCTGGGTGCAGTGGTAGGCGGCATGATGTCCGTGGACATGGGCGGTCCAGTGAACAAGGCTGCTTATGTATTTGGTACGGCTCAGCTTGCAGAAGGTAATTTTGATATTATGGCAGCCGTTATGGCAGGGGGCATGGTTCCACCAATAGCTGTTGCCCTTTGTACCACATTTTTCAAGAAAAAATTTACAGAGAAAGAGCGTCAGTCCGGTCTGGTCAACTATATTATGGGTCTGTCCTTTATCTCCGAAGGAGCAATTCCCTTTGCAGCAGCTGACCCAATCCGGGTTATTCCTTCCTGTATCCTGGGCTCTGCTGTAGCCGGCGGCCTTTCCATGGCTCTTGGCTGCACCCTTCGTGCACCCCATGGCGGTATTTTTGTACTGCCAACCATTGGGAATCCTTTCGGATACCTTCTGGCCGTTATATTAGGTTCTGCTGTTGGATGTCTTGTATTGGCGGCATTAAAGAAGAATCTGGAAACAAATTAAGTGTTATAAGCACCGCAGGGGGAGCCTGCGGTGCTTTTGCATCCAGCTCAAAATCATTCTTCTTTCCCGTACAATTGACAATAGGTGTGGATTTTTAATTGCTTATGTTCTATAATTTTAAGAAACAGGAGGAGAATATCATGTATAAGTGCTGTATTTTTGATTTGGATGGAACGATTATCGACACCATTGATTCACTGGTTCACTGCATCAGCCTGACCATGGAGCATTTTGGCTATCAGCCTATTGATGTGGCCCATACCAAAACATTTGTTGGTGATGGATATAAAAAGCTGGTGGAGCGGGCTCTTATTTACTCTGGTGATGAGAAACAGATCCATTTTCAAGAGGCTCTTGCATTTTATGAGGATACATTTGAAAAGAACTGCCTTTATCAGGTGAAACCATACAAGGCATGCCAGAGCTATTAGAATTCCTGAAGAAGAAAGGAATTAAGATCGGAGTTTTGACTAACAAAGGCCACGAACAGGCAGTGGAATGTGTGGAAGCTGTTTACGGCAAAGGATTTTTTGATTTAATCACCGGGGAAAGCGAAGGTGTTACATGTAAGCCTGATCCACGGGGCGCTTTTATGACAGCAGAGCATTTTCAGGCAAATCCCAGGGAATGT
>JAEWRS010000521.1 GCA_023398855.1 Bacillota bacterium | reverse complement strand
AATCCAACGGGAAGAGTATGGACCGAGGAGGAGTTAAAGGAGGTTTCCAGGATTGTTGAGGAGAATGATCTGTGGGTTCTTTCCGATGAAATTCATTGCGATCTGCTCCGAATTAATCAAAAGCATATTCCCCTTGGCAAAGTTATGCCTGATTATAATAAGCTGATTACTTGCATGGCTGCAAGTAAGACCTTTAATCTGGCAGGACTAATGATTTCCAATGTTATTATCCGCAACGATGAATTAAAGGACATCTGGCTGGCAAGACATTATAATTTTGATAATCCGCTGAGTATTGCGGCATCGCAGTCTGCTTACGAAGAAGGGCAGGACTGGGTCGATGAGCTGAGAGAGTATCTGGATCAAAACTTTGTGATCACTGAGCAGTATCTGAAGAAGCACCTTCCAAAGACAAGGTTTAGGATTTCAGAGGCTACTTATCTTGCATGGGTCGATTTAAGCGCATATTTTGAACCAGAGGAAAATCTTTCATTGTTTTTTGCTTATCAGGCGGGAGTATTGCTTGAAGGAGGAAATATGTTCGTTCAAAATTCAGACTGCTTTATCCGCCTTAACCTTGCTTGCCCAAAGGCCACAGTAGAAGAGGGATTAAGAAGGATCTGCAGGGCGGTAAATGAAAAGCACACCGAGAGATATTATGGAGAAAAATAAAAACTAATTTAGGAGGTTCTCATGGAAAAAATTGATATTAAGAAAATGGCACTAGAGCACCAGGATTATGTGGTGTCATTGAGACGTGAATTTCATCAATGCCCGGAAATTTCCGGTAAAGAGTACCATACCAGAGAGATTCTGATCCGTGAATTTGACAGCATGGGAGTTTATTATCAATTGTTGGAAGGAACAGGAGTTATCGCTATTATTCAGGGGGGTAAGCCTGGCAGGCACAGGGTATTGCGCGCCGATATTGATGGACTTCCAGTGCGGGAAGAAAAAGAAAACTTAAAACAGAAAAAGACCAGTATATCATCCAGAGAAGGGGTTTGCCATGCCTGCGGACATGATGCTCATATGGCAATGCTTTTGGGAACTATGAAGGTTTTGCTGCAGGTCCAGGAGAAAATTGAAGGTACGGTGTATTGCTGTTTTGAGGAAGGGGAAGAAACAATCTGCGGTGTTGACACCATGCTGGAAGCATTAGAAGCCTATCCAATTGATGAGTGCTTTGCGCTTCATGTTTACAGTGAGCTGGAAGCCGGAAAAGTGAATATATCTTCCGGCCCAAGGATGGCAGGTACCGTTGCAATCAGTTTCCATGTAAAAGGTGAGGCAGGACATGGTTCAAGGCCGGATCACGCAGCCAATCCCATTGTTCCTGCTGCTCATATTATTACACAGATTGACTCTGCATTTATAAATCAGATTGATGCAGAAGAAACGGTAACACTAGGACTTTGTGTATTCCAGGCAGGAGAAGCATTCAATGTGATACCTGAACAGGCACATATTTCCGGTACTGCAAGGTACTTCAATAAAGATGAGGGAGAAAAAGCCCTGAACATTATTAATACCATAGCAGAAAATACAGCAGCCTGTCATAAATGTACTGTTGAATTTGCACCTCTTAACAGAATCTTTTTGAATCCGGTAGTTAACGATGGAGCCGTTGCAGGAAAAATCCGGGAAAATGTCCGTATGTGCTGCGGAGATGAAGTGCTATCAGAATGTGCCAGATGGTATGGGTCTGAAAGCTACAGCAAATATTTGGAGAGATGGCCAGGAGCAATAGGATTTCTGGGAATTAAAAATCAAGCATATGGCAGCGGTGCAGCCCACCACAATGGAAAATTCGATATTGATGAGTCAGTATTATATTTAGGCATCTGTGCTGAGGTGGCATTTATTTTCTGCGGAATATAATCGGAAAGCTGAAGGAAAGCCGCAAATATAACCTTAAGAAAGAAGGATAAGCATGTATAATTTTACATCCGCGTTTGTGATTTGCGCTGTCATATTTGTTCTTGGTGAGATTGTTTCAAATAAAACAAAGGCTTGGATTCCCTCAGTTTTTGTCAGCGCGGTACTTATTTTACTTGGTTACTGGACAATCATTCCTACAACTCTTGTCAGTGATGCTCAGTTGATTCCTTTTGGAAGCACAGTCTGCATCTATATGATGGTTACCCACATGGGTACTGTCATCAGCATCAGACAGTTGCTGGAGCAATGGAAGACGATTGTTATCTGTATTGTTGGCTTAGGAGGACTAATAGCGCTGACACTTCTCATCTGTCCGCTTTTAATGGACAGAAGCTTTGTAATTGCTGGTCTGCCGCCCCTTACAGGGGGATTGGTTGCAGCTACCATTATGCAGCAGGCTGCTGAAGCTGCCGGTTTGAAAGAGGCAGCAGTATTTGCCATTGCATTGTACTGTATTCAGGGTTTTGCCGGTTATCCTCTCACTTCTGTATGTCTTCAGTTAGAAGGAAAGAAGATGCTCAGGGAATTCCGGTCAGGAGCAGTGAACGCTGTTGCTGTCTCAAATGCTGTTGATGAAGTTAACGGCAAGCTTCATACTGAAACAACTCAGAAGAAAAAGCTTCTTCCTTCTATGCCGTCCAAGTATAACAGTATTGCCATGCTCCTTGGAAAGCTGGTCTTAGTTGCCTGGTTTGCTACTGTGCTAAGTAAAATTACTTTTCCACTTATTGGGAACCTCAGTGGCGCTGTGTGGGCGTTGGTTTTGGGTGTTATATTCACTGGCATAGGTTTTTTAGATGAAAATATCCTGAATAAGGCAAATTCCTACGGACTCGTTATGTTTGCTGTCATGATGTACATCTTTGATGGTCTGAAGGACTGTTCGGTTGAAATGCTGAGCAGTATCATAGGGCCGATGGTATTACTGATTATTGTTGGTGTTATTGGTATGGGAATTATGTGCCTTGTAATCTCTAAGATACTGAAAACTTCTTTTCTGCTGTCATTTGCTACTGCACTGACCGCTTTGTATGGCTTCCCTCCGAATGCGATTATTACAGAGTCTACTTGCGAGGCATTGTCTGAGACACCGGAAGAGAAGAGCTATCTAATGAGCAAGATGTTTGCACCCATGATTGTTGGCGGTTTTGTTACTGTAACCATCACTTCGGTTATTCTTGCCGGTCTATTTGCTCCAATGCTGTAACAAGTCAGTGAAACGCAGACCAGACCAAATGCAAATTTCTGAAGCTTTTTTTCAAGGACTTAAACACGAAACGGTATGGCATTCCAGGCTATGCCGTTTCGTGTTTAAGTCCTCCCCTTTTTTTATGGCATTTATGATGTGACGCCATAGCCAAATGGGCTGCATGTTAAAAAAGGTTTTAAATTGGTGCCTTTTATGATACTATTACTCTATCATATGCAGCATTGTATCATGTAAAGGGGAGAGTATTATGAGAGATTTGGCTTATCTGAAGCTGATAGCAAGGGAGTATCCTACAATTAAGGCTGCTTCCAGTGAAATCATCAACCTTACGGCCATTCAGGGATTACCAAAAGGAACGGAGTATTTTTTCAGCGACCTCCATGGTGAGTACGAGGCATTTGTTCATTTATTAAAAAGCGCCTCAGGTGTAATCCGTGAAAAAATATCGGAAACCTTCAGCCACATTATACCAGAAAAAGAAGAAGTGGAGTTGGCAAACTTAATCTATTATCCGGAGAAAATCATGAACCAGCTGGAGCTTAAGGGCCTTGCAGACGGTGACTGGCAGAGAGTAACTATTTACCGCCTTGTACAGATCTGTAAAGTGGTTTCATCAAAGTACACCAGATCCAAAGTAAGGAAGAAAATGCCCCCGGAGTTTGCCTACATTATTGATGAGCTGCTTCATGTGGATTATAATGATGACAATAAACGTGTATACTATAACGAAATCATACGGTCAATCATTGACATCCGGGTAGGAGATAAGTTCATCATAGCCTTATGCGAGCTGATTCAGAATCTGACCATTGACAGCCTGCATATTATCGGGGACATTTTCGACCGCGGTCCAAGGGCGGATATTATTATGGATGAACTGCTGCAATTTCACGATGTTGATATCCAGTGGGGCAATCATGACGTTTCCTGGATGGGAGCCGCCACCGGAAATCTGGCATGTATCTGCAACGTACTGCGTATTGCCATCAGCTATAACAGCTTTGATGTGCTGGAGGACGGATATGGCATCAACCTCCGTCCCTTATCCATGTTTGCGGCCAGGGTATACCGGGAGGATCCGTGCGATCGGTTCATTCCCCAAATCCTTGATGAAAATATCTATGACGCGGTGGATCCGGGACTGGCGGCAAAGATGCACAAGGCCATTGCAGTCATCCAGTTTAAGGTAGAAGGTCAGATCATAAAACGTCTTCCGGAATATGAGATGAGCGACCGGATCCTAATTGAGGCCATTGACTTTGAGCGGGGCGTTGTGACCGTAGAGGGCAAAGAATATCCCATGCTTGATAAATTTTTCCCAACGGTAGATCCGAAGGAACCGTTAAAGCTGAGCAAGGAAGAGGGAGAGCTTCTGCACACCCTTCAGCTTTCTTTCATGCATAACGAGCTTCTTCATAAGCATATTCGTTTTCTGTATTCTCATGGAAGCATGTACAAATGCTACAATTCAAACCTCTTGTACCATGGCTGCATTCCCATGAAGGAGGACGGCTCCTTTGAGGAGATCGTGGTGAATCACCATGCATACTCAGGAAAGGCGCTAATGGATTACGTGGACCGAAAGGCTCAAAATGCATATTTTATGCCGGAGGGTTCTGCGGAGAGTGAGGATGCCAGAGATTTCATGTGGTATCTATGGTGCGGAGCCAAATCTCCGGTTTACGGCAAGGGGAAGATGACGACCTTTGAACATTATTTTATTGAAGATCCTTCTACTCACAAGGAGCCTATGAACCCGTATTACAGGCTTAGTATGAAGGAAGAAACCTGTGATAAGATATTGGAGGAATTCGGCCTTCCTAAAAAAGGCTCCCACATCATCAACGGTCACGTTCCGGTGAAAATAAAGGAAGGGGAATCCCCGG
>JAEWRS010000449.1 GCA_023398855.1 Bacillota bacterium | reverse complement strand
CACCATCTCAATATACCAGTCGCAGAATTCCTCCCAGATAAAATCATAAACCTTTTGAAGGGCAATTCCCAGTTCGTACTTATCCAGGTTTTCCGTCACATCCTTTGTAAGGGTGTTCACCTTAGACAGGATCCACTTGTCTGCAAGGGTAAGTTCCGAAAGTGCTGCTTTAGCATCCGGTGCTTTCTCAATATTCATCATAATGAAACGGGATGCATTCCATACTTTATTGGCAAAGTTTCTGCTGGCCTCCACACGTTCCCAGTAAAAACGCATGTCATTGCCAGGGGCATTTCCGGTAATCAGGGTCATACGCAGGGCGTCGGCCCCGTATTTTTCAATCACCTCCAAAGGATCGATGCCGTTTCCTAAGGATTTGCTCATTTTGCGGCCCTGGGAATCTCTGACCAGGCCGTGCATCAGCACGGTATGGAAGGGAAGCTTTCCTGTGTGCTCTATTCCGGAAAATACCATACGGATTACCCAGAAGAAAATAATATCATAGCCAGTAACCAGCACATCAGTCGGATAGAAATATTTTAAGTCCTCTGTTTCCTCCGGCCAGCCTAACGTGGAAAATGGCCAGAGAGCAGAGGAAAACCAGGTGTCAAGGGTGTCCTCATCCTGAGTTACATGGGTTCCTCCGCACTTGGGACATGTGGTTGGCATCTCTTTTGATACGATAATCTCTCCGCACTGGTCACAATAATAAGCCGGGATGCGGTGTCCCCACCACAGCTGCCTGGAAATGCACCAGTCACGGATATTTTCAAGCCAGTGAAGGTAGCTTTTGTCAAATCTCTCAGGAACGAATTTCAGTTTTCCAGTCTTTAAAGCATCAATAGCCGGCTTTGCCATTTCTTCCATCTTAACAAACCACTGCTGCTTTACCATCGGTTCTACAGTGGTCTTGCAGCGGTCATGGATTCCTACTGCATGGATATGAGGAACTACCTTCACCAGCAGCCCCAGGGCTTCTAAGTCCTTTACCATGGCTTTTCTGGCCTCATAACGCTCCATGCCATGATATTTGCTGCCAGGAAGGTTAATGGTGGCATCGTCGTTCATCATATTGATCTCAGGAAGGCTGTGTCTCTTTCCCACCTCAAAGTCATTGGGGTCATGGGCCGGAGTGATCTTTACACAACCAGTGCCGAATTCCTTATCCACATAGGAATCAGCTACAACCGGTATCACACGGCCGGTAAGAGGAAGCTCCAGCATCTTGCCGATGAGATCCCGGTAGCGGTCATCCTCCGGATTAACTGCCACAGCCGTATCTCCAAGAAGGGTCTCCGGCCTGGTAGTAGCAATCTCCACAAACCTGCCTTCTTCTCCTGCAATAGGGTAATTGATGTGCCAGAAAAACCCGTTTTGGTCCTCATGCTCTACCTCTGCATCAGAAATGGAGGTCTGGCACACAGGACACCAGTTTATAATACGGGAACCCTTATAAATATATCCTTTGTCATAGAGACGGATAAAGACCTCCTGCACTGCCGCAGAACATCCTTCATCCATTGTGAACCGCTCTCTGTCCCAGTCAGCAGAAGAACCCAGCTTGTAAAGCTGATGGATTATCCGCCCTCCGTATTCCTTTCTCCAGTCCCAGCATTTTTCCAGAAAACCGTCTCTTCCTAAGTCTTCTTTTTCTATCCCTTGTTTTTTTAAGCTTTCAATGACTTTGACTTCCGTAGCAATGGCGGCATGGTCCGTTCCTGGCTGCCAAAGAGCCTCAAACCCCTGCATCCTCTTATAACGGATCAGAATATCCTGCATGGCATTGTCAAGGGCATGCCCCATATGAAGTTGTCCTGTGATATTAGGCGGCGGCATCACAATGGTAAAGGGTTTTTTATCCTTGTTGGGTTTTGCACGGAAATACTTATTATTCAGCCATTTGTCATAAAGTTTTCCTTCAATCCCTGCTGGGTTATAGGTCTTTTCTAATTCTTTCATTAATTTTCTCCTTCCAATTTCCCATTTATTTTTATATAGCAGAAAGCGTTTTTCCATGATACAAAAAAAGCCCTCTGCATCCTCAGGATGCAAAGGGCGAATCAACGCGGTACCACCTTTATTCACATGGCAGAATCTGCCATGTATCTCAGAGCCTTTAACGCAGCTACGCGTGAAAGCCTAGGTCCATTCCTGTTGTTTCAGCCTTCCGGTTCCGAAGCTACCTTCCGCATGCACTTCCTTAACCATCTTTCAGCCGGTGGATGGTTTTCTCTTTCAGGGTGATAAGCGTACTCCTCTTCTTCTCTACCTTTACTTTATTCTTTCCCATGTTATCGGGCATTCAGACATGCCTGGCGGGTGTTTCTTATATCTTGTAATAATAGTGGCTTTTTACGTGTTTGTCAAGACATAATATTTCTGTATTCCTGCTTCCACTTCTGAATCAGCTCACCGGCTCCCTGGAAACGCTTAACAGGATCCTTTTGAAACAGACGTTCCAGCTCTTTAAGACTGTCAGCCTCAGCTGCCCGGATCTCTGCAGCTTCTTTTTCCTGCCGGCATTCTTCTTTTAATTCATCGGTCATGAGGGCCTGTAACCGTTCATTTAACACAAGGCCAGGATTCCACTGAAACAAATGACATATTTTCTTTAATACTTCGCCGTTTTTTGCCAGATCAAAGGATTTCTGGTAGGCATGGCAGGCTTTGTCCGTCATAAACAGCCTGGCATAGGCCGCTCCCAGATTATTATAGATTTTAGCCCGAAAGGTATCATCCATTTTGTCTGCCTTTGGAAGATCAAGAAGCCGGCAGTATTCCGCAACTGCCTTGCCATATTGTTTTCTGGAAAACAGGTAATCTGCCTTTGCTTTTATAAATTCCGGAGCAGGCATCCTGCGGTAAGTCCCTAAGCTTTGGCGGAACCGGCTGACCTGGTCGGCGGTATAGTAATCACATTCATGAAGGATCGTGGCAAGCAGTTCATCGGGTTCCTCATCGCTTTGCATCCACTTCTCCAG
>JAEWRS010000416.1 GCA_023398855.1 Bacillota bacterium | reverse complement strand
ATCTGGAGCCAGAGGAGGAAGTGCTCATTGGCCGTTATTTCAAGGAAGAGTGTGGAAGCGATTTTGTATTTGTTACCCACTATCCCTCAAAAAAGCGTCCCTTCTATGCGATGGATGATCCGGCTGACACTAAATTCACTTTAAGCTTTGATTTATTATTTAAGGGCTTGGAGGTCACTACCGGAGGCCAGAGAATTCATGATTATGCTGCCATTCTTAAAAAAATGGAGGCAAGAGGCATGAATCCGGAAGACATTTCTTCCTATTTAATGATATTCCAATACGGCATGCCGCCCCACGGTGGTCTTGGAATTGGACTGGAGCGCTTAACCATGCGCCTTCTTGATGAAGGGAATATAAGAGAAACCACGTTGTTTCCCAGAGATGTAACAAGACTGGAGCCTTAGGGGCCCTGCTCAAAAAACATGAGCAGAAACGAGGAAAGAAGGATGTAAAAGATGGCGCATATAATCGACGATGATATGATCGAATACGTTGGGATCCTGGCAAAGCTGGAGCTTGGCGAAGATGAAAAGGAAGCGGCAAAAAAGGATATGGGCCGCATGCTGGATTACATTGATAAATTAAACGAACTGGACACGGCTGGAGTAGAACCCCTGTCCCATGTATTCCCGGTACACAATGTTTTCCGTGAAGATGTGGTGGAAAACGGCGATGACCGAGATAATACCTTAAAAAATGCACCGGAAAGCAAGGACGGAGCTTTTAAGGTGCCAAAAACAGTGGAATAGGGGGAATATCATATGACAGAGAAAGAAATATTGTCCCTCACAGCGGTGCAGCTGGGGAAAAAAATAAAAAGCGGGGAGGTTACCTCTCCAGAAGCAGTAAAAGCAGTTCTAAACCAGATAAAGGCTATGGAACCTGTGCTTAACAGCTTTGTGACCATAGAGGAAGATAAAGCATTAAAGCAGGCGGAAGATGTTCAGAAACGGATTGAATCAGGGGAACTTACCGGGCCTCTGGCAGGAGTTCCGGCAGCAGTGAAGGATAACATATGCCTGGAGGGTATGAGAACTACCTGCAGCTCCAACATTTTGTCAGATTTTGTTCCTGCTTATTCGGCTACTGCCGTTAAAAATTTAATCAAGGCAGGAGCAGTGATCCTGGGGAAAACCAATATGGATGAGTTTGCCATGGGCAGTACTACGGAAACATCAGCCTTCGGGGTCACGAGAAACCCATGGAATCCGGAGCACGTTCCAGGCGGCTCCTCCGGCGGTTCCTGTGCGGCAGTTGCGGCAGCAGAATGCTTTTTTGCATTAGGCTCTGATACGGGAGGATCCATAAGGCAGCCGGCATCCTTTTGCGGAGTTACGGGACTAAAGCCTACTTATGGGACTATTTCCAGATATGGGCTCATTGCTTATGGCTCTTCCCTGGATCAGATCGGCCCCGTTGCAAAGGATGTGACGGATTGTGCAGCAATTCTGGAGGTCTTGGCTTCTCATGATGCCAAGGACAGCACCTCTCTGGAACGGAACGATTATGATTTTACCCAGGCGTTATCCAATGATGTAAAGGGAATGCGGATCGGCATTCCGGCTGATTATCTGGGTGAGGGCCTTGACCAGTCGGTAAAAGAGGCCGTTTTAAAAGCAGCCAGGGTATTAGAGGAAAAAGGAGCAGTGGTGGAGACTTTTGATCTGGGAATGGTGGAATATGCCATACCAGCCTACTATGTGATTGCCTCTGCGGAAGCTAGTTCCAACTTATCCAGATTTGACGGAGTAAAATATGGTTACAGGGCGAAAGAATACGATGGACTTCACGGCATGTACAAAAAAAGCCGTTCCCAGGGCTTTGGCCCAGAGGTGAAACGCCGTATTATGTTAGGCTCCTTTGTATTGAGTTCCGGATATTACGACGCCTATTATCTGAAGGCATTAAGAACAAAGGCATTGATTAAGAAAGCATTTGATCAGGCATTTACAAAATATGACGTGATTTTAGGGCCTGCATCTCCAACCACGGCTCCCAGGCTGGGAGAAAGCTTAAGCGATCCTTTAAAGATGTATCTGGGGGATATTTATACCATTTCCGTTAACCTTGCCGGTCTGCCGGGACTGACAGTTCCATGCGGAAAAGATTTAAAGGGATTGCCCATTGGGGTCCAGTTTATCGGAAACTGCTTTATGGAAAAGGATATCCTGCGGGCGGGTTTTGCATATGAGCAGAGCAGAAGCTATGAGATGCCCCCTATGGCAGAAGCAGCTGCGTTCCCAAGCGGCGGGAGAGATTCTGCACCAGACATGTGGGAAGGAAAGGAGGAGAGGTAAATGAGCAAACAGTATGAGATAGTCATTGGCCTGGAGGTTCATGTGGAATTGGCAACAAAAACAAAAATTTTCTGTGCCTGCTCCACGGAATTCGGAGGAGCCCCCAACACTCACACCTGCCCGGTCTGCACCGGAATGCCAGGATCCCTTCCTGTCCTTAATAAACAGGTGGTGGAATATGCCCTGGCAGTGGGCCTTGCAGCCAACTGCCAGATCAATCAGTTCTGCAAGTTTGACCGGAAGAATTATTTTTACCCTGACAATCCCCAGAACTATCAGATATCCCAGCTTTATCTTCCCATCTGCCACGACGGCTATGTGGAAATTGATACACCGTCGGGTAAGAAGAAAATCGGAATCCATGAGATCCACATGGAAGAGGATGCTGGAAAGCTGATCCATGATGAGTGGGAGGACTGTTCACTGGTGGATTACAATCGGAGTGGAGTCCCTCTCATTGAGATCGTATCAGAGCCTGATATGAGAAGTGGGGATGAGGTAATCGCTTATTTGGAAAAGCTGAGACTGATCATCCAGTACCTGGGGGCTTCTGACTGTAAGCTTCAGGAAGGGTCCATGAGAGCTGATGTGAATTTATCCATTCGCGAGGCCGGTTCTGCCCAATTGGGAACCAGGACGGAAATGAAGAATTTAAATTCCTTTAAAGCCATTGCCCGTGCCATTGAGGGAGAAAGAAAGCGTCAGATCGAATTGATCGAAGAAGGGAAAATGGTGGTTCAGGAGACCAGGCGTTGGGATGACAACAAGGAGTCCTCCTATGCCATGCGGTCCAAGGAAGATGCCAAGGACTACCGTTATTTCCCGGATCCGGACCTTCCTCCTATACTCATTAGCGATGAATGGATCAACACCATAAAGGCCAGGCAGCCAGAGCTGCGGACGGAAAAGATGGCCCGTTATCAGGAGGAGTATAAGCTATCCCCATATGATGCAGATATTATCACGGGTTCCAAGCATATGGCGGACATTTTTGAGGCTGTCACAGCTATCTGCGGGAAGCCAAAGGAGGCTGCAAACTGGCTCATGGTGGAGGCCATGAGGCTCTTAAAAGAGACGGAAACAGAACCTGAAGAGATGACATTTTCTCCGGAAAATCTTGCAAAATTAATACATTTAGTGGATAATGGTACCATTAACCGTACCGTGGGCAAGGAAGTTTTTGAGAAAATTTTCACAGAAAACGTTGATCCGGAGCAATATGTAGAAGAAAAAGGATTAAAGGTTGTCAATGACGAAGGAGAACTGCGCAGGGTAATTGAGGAAATTGTTTCTGCTAATCCGCAGTCCATAGAGGATTACCGAAGTGGAAAAGAGAAGGCTTTTGGATTTCTGGTAGGCCAGACCATGCGTTCCATGAAAGGGAAGGCCGATCCGGCAGCGGTCAACAGGATACTAAAGGACCTATTAGGTTAAAGGAGTCTATATGAGGAGGAAAATGAAATCTATGAAGCCATATGTTGAGATGACAAAGGAAGAATTACAGGAACTGAGGAAGCTGCTTTCCTTACAGTATAAGGAGTTTCAGGGCAAGGATTTAAAGCTTGACATGTCCAGAGGAAAGCCCAGCACGGAACAGCTGGACATATCCATGGGAATGATGGATGTGCTTAGCAGCAATGGTGATCTGACCTGTGATGACGGAACAGACTGCCGCAATTATGGGGTGCTTGACGGCATCAAGGAAGCAAAAGAGCTTCTTGCCGACATGATGGAGGTTGCGCCTGACCATATCATTATTTACGGAAATTCCAGTTTAAATGTCATGTACGATACCGTTTCCCGTTCCATGACCCATGGGGTTATGGGAAGCACGCCCTGGTGCAAGCTGGATAAGGTGAAATTCCTTTGTCCTGTCCCAGGATATGACAGACATTTTACCATAACAGAATACTTTGGGATTGAAATGGTGAATGTTCCCATGACTCCTACCGGTCCTGATATGGACATGGTAGAAGAACTGGTGGCAAAGGATGATACCATCAAAGGTATCTGGTGCGTTCCCAAATATTCCAATCCCCAGGGAATTTCCTATTCCGATGATACGGTCCGCCGGTTTGCCCGCTTAAAACCTGCTGCAAAGGACTTCCGTATTTACTGGGACAATGCTTATACCATCCATCACCTGTATGACCGTGACCAGGATCATCTCATTGAGATTCTTGCAGAGTGTAAGAGAGCCGGGAATCCGGATATGGTTTATAAATTCGCGTCCACCTCAAAGGTCAGCTTCCCAGGCTCCGGTATTGCTGCCATTGCAGCCAGCCAGAACAACCTGGTAGATATTATGAAGCAGTTAAGGATCCAGACCATTGGACATGATAAGGTAAATCAGCTGCGTCATGTACGTTACTTTGGAGATATCCACGGTATGGTAGAGCATATGAGAAGGCATGCTGACATCATGAGGCCAAAATTCGAGGCAGTGATCCAGATCCTGGAACAGGAGCTGGGCGGTCTTGGGATCGGTGAATGGACCAGTCCAAAAGGCGGCTATTT
>JAEWRS010000344.1 GCA_023398855.1 Bacillota bacterium | reverse complement strand
GCTCAGGCCATCATTTTGCTCACTATCAAAAAGAAGGAGGCCCCGAAGGACCAGGTACAGCAGCCTCCCTCTTACTACTTCACAAAAGACGAGGACATTGCTTCTGTAACGGGAATTTTGGGAGAACGGGATTTTAAAAAGCAATCCGTTGAGGAATCGGTTCAGGCAACGGAGACAAAACAAGCCGATGATCAGACACAAAAAGCCAGTGAAACTTCTGCCGTTTCCTCTGCACAGGCAGCCGGTGAGGAGGATCAGTACAAGTACCTTCATATAGAGGATACCTCTGCTGATTTAAAAAGTTACAAGGACTATTTGGAGGGAGTGAAAAATTTCATAGAAATGACAGACAAATCCCAACAGGAAGAACAGTCTTCCAAAGAAGATTTGTCGAAAGCAGGAACTGAAATTTATCGTCTGGCCGGTCCTTCCATTGACTCAGCTTCCTATCTTTCCATTACTTTAGAATCTGATGCAGACAGCTATACAGTAACTACCTGCAAAGAAAACCAGCCCTGGAACAAATTTTTCAAGGATCAATGGAACCAACAGAAGAAGAAAATTGCTGATTTTGATAAACAGCCAAAAGCCACCAACACCATTGAACAGGCAGAAGAAACCGTCCGGGCCCAGAGCCAGGAAAAGCTTGGCCTGCCGGAAACCGTGGATTCTTATGAATATATTGCATCTCCTGGGATATCCAAAATAGATGGAAGCAATTACTATACGGTAAGAGCATACAAACGACAGCCTGACCGTACTCTGGTCTATGTTGCCACTTATTTATTTGACTATAATACCAGCAGTGTTGCTTATCAATATGACGAAGCAACAGGAAAAGCAGCTCCTCTGAGCTGAATGGATATCATATAAAGACGGACAGTCTTAAAGACTGGTTCCGTCTTTTCCGTTATTGCTGCCAAGCAAAGGAAGATAACCTTTCATGAACCTCTATATCCATGCATAAGATAATGATATACTGCGTTTATATAGCAGGATGGGGGCTTTTCCATGAATAAAATATTTGATAATAATTATTATGATTTTATAATAAGCAACTCTTTGGTTCCCCGTTTTGACAGGGATAATGTTACATTTATAAATGATGATTATTCTCTGATTCATATACATAAAAATAATATGGCTGCCTGTGATTTAGGCCTGTATCCTTATGATAATTTTCCTTCTCTTTTTACACTTACCTCTAAGGTAAGCATGGAAAGATCAGGCATATGCAATGTGCGTAAGCATCCTCATTTAAGCCTTATGGGGCTGGGAGTGCTCATTGGCTTTATTGATACCGGTATTGACTATCAGCATCCGGCATTTAAAAACTATGACGGTACCACCCGCATACTATCGGTATGGGATCAGAACGACCAAAGCGGGAAACCTCCGGAAGATTTTAACTTTGGCTCAGAATATAGCAAAAACTATATCAATACTGCATTGAGATCAAATGATCCCCTGTCTATTGTTCCCACAAGGGACACCAATGGACACGGAACGGCAATCGCCAGCATTACTTCTGGTACGCCAAATGAAAACCAATCCTTCAGCGGCGTTGTCCCACATACAGAACTTGTGGTCGTAAAATTAAAAGAAGCAAAGCAGAATTTAAAAAAACTGTTCTTTGTTCCGGATGATGCTCTGTGCTATCAGGAATCAGACATTATGCTGGGAATCCGGTATCTTCTTTCTGTTGCACACAAGACTGACCACCCTATTGTCATATGCATTGCCCTGGGAAGCAGCCAGGGGGGCCATGGCGGGCAGGGAGCCATCAGTTCGTACCTGGATCAGATTGTGCAGCTTCCTAAAATCAATGCCTCAGTGGCCGCAGGGAATGAAGGAAAAAACCGCAGACACTATTTCTACCAGACATCAACACCTCCCTACTGCAATGGCTTTAATCTGAAAATCGGAAAAAACGACAAAATGTTTTCTATGGAGATCTGGCCCTTTCCTTCTGGAAAAATACTGATCGAAATCTTTTCACCTAAACGGGAAAATGCTCAAAGCATATCTCCTTCCTCCAAAGACTGCCAAAAGTTAAGCCTTTCCTTTGGTCAAACAACCATTTGGATTAATAACATCCTTTTGGAAGGATCTACCGGGAACCAGCTTATTTTACTGCGTTTTGATAATCCCACAGAAGGAATCTGGTATTTTCGGGTTTCCAGCATTGAAGAGGAGCCTTTTTCTTTTCATGCCTGGCTGCCGTCAGGAAACTTAATCTCAAACGAAACATTTTTTTATAAATCAAACCCGGACACCACCATAACAGCTCCTGGCAATGCCAGAAATTCTCTGACGGTTGCCGCTTATAACCAGTTTGACGACAGCATTCTGGGAGAATCAGGAAGAGGGTATACCAGATTTGGGGAGATTGTTCCCGATATTGCAGCTCCTGGTTATCGCATTCCATGTGCCCTCCCCGGAGGTCTTTATGGAAGCATTACAGGCACAGGTGCAGCAGCCGCTCACGCTGCCGGAGCCGCCGCCATGGTCCTGGAGTGGGGCTTTTGCAAGGGCAATTATACCACTGTTACAGGACTCCAGATTAATCACATGATCATGTGGGGGGCATACCGAAGCAACGCCTATTCTTATCCTAATAACATCTGGGGGTACGGGCAGATAGATGTATACAAAATGTTTCAGAGAATAGCGGCAATCTGACATGCAAATAGGCAGAAGAATAAACAGCTTATAAAAACAGAAAAAAACGGAACAAACCATTTCAGTTTGCTCCGTTTTAATTTATCGGTCTGCAGCCGCCTTCATGATAAGAGCAGCAACAGCTGCCCCCGGATCCTTTAACGAACGGGAGGCCTCTCCTCTTGTTGCAGCTCTCCCATGAACAGCAATCATGGTTGTGGTATGCTCAAAGCCATTCCATGCCGCCTCAGCCGCTTTTATAAAGGCTTCCTCAAGAGCCGCTCCGGCTTCCACTTGGGCCTTAAGTACTTCCACTCCCGGATGAAACCCATCCAAAAAGGTCTTATCTCCTACTTTTGCCTTTCCCAAATCAGCAACGCCGGATTCATAGGCTTCAAATAACCCTGCAACATCTGAGCCGGTCAATTCTTCTTTTCCTCTTATAGCTTTTCCGGCACGCATCAGTCCTGCTGCCATCAAGGTTCCCATGGTTGAAGGTACCTTATTTCCCATGGTTTTCCCAGCTTTATACAAAAGCTTGCCAAGATCCGTCTCAGTTCCATCGGAAACAGCCTCATAGGCAGCATTAAATCCATCTGTCATGGTCAGACCTAAATCACTGTCTCCCACAACACTGTCCAGCTCAATTAAATAATTTCTGTTTTTTTCCATAATTTTACTGATTCTTTCAAGCATGGCGATTAGCTCACTCTGGTTCATATCCGCCTCCATTCTGCCGCTGTAACAGCGGCATATATAATCTTGATAAAAGGTACGGCCTTTATACTGTTCCCTGTTTAAAAAATGGCGTATCAGCTGGTGCATCCAAATAAGCCTTTAGCTCTTCATCCATTTTCAACAGAGAAATGGACAAACCAGCCATCTCAATGGAAGTCACATATTCACCCACATAATAACGATGAACCTTAATTCCTTTTTCTTCCAGAATCTGATTGACCTTTCTGGTCACAATATACTGTTCATCAAGAGGGGTGGCACCTAATCCATTTACAAGAACCGCCACTTCATCTCCAGCATTATAAGGAATATCCGCCAGGATCCCTTCCATCATCTCCGTTGTGATCTCATCCGCACTTTCCAGCTTACCACGGCGGATTCCAGATTCTCCGTGGATTCCCATGCCAATTTCCATCTCATCTTCCTTGATATCAAATCCAGGATGTCCTACTCTCGGTACCGTGCAGGGAGTCAGGGCCACACCCATGGTCCTGACACTGTCTGCTGCCTTTTCTGCAATCCGTTTTACTTCCTGCAAATCCTTACCCGCTGCCGCTGCCGCTCCTGCGCACTTAAATACAAAGAAGATACCGGCTACTCCTCTTCTGGTATTCTTCTCTCCGGGAGCAGCCTTGGGAGATGCCACATCTTCCCCTGCAACTACGCTTTCCACTTGAATATCTTCTTCCATATCAGCCATTTCTGCGGCCATGTCGAAATTAAAAATATCACCGTTATAATTTCCGTAAATATAAAGAACACCTGCTCCGGAATCAATGCTTTTTGTAACCTTAAGCATCTGCTCCGCACTGGGGGATTGGAAAACATCTCCCACGGAACAGCCATCTAACATCCCTTTACCCACATATCCCAGAAATAGCGGAAGATGCCCCGAACCTCCGCCGGTAGCGATTCCCACCTTTCCCTCCACCTTATTGGAGGTGACCAGACAGCGCAAATCACCTGCTGTATAAGTGACATGATCCGGATGGGCAAGATAGATCCCCTCCAGCATTTCATTAACATAGTTTTCCGGTACATTAATCAGTTTTTTCATTTATTTCCCTCTCCTTCCCATTATTTCCATGCCATATGCCTTCCCATAAACCTCCATCACCTGCTGGACTGTCGGTTTAATTGGATTGTCATCCATGCAGGAATCCTGCATCGCAATCTCAGCAAGAGCCTTAAAATCTTCCGGAGTAACCTTAAGCTCCCGTAAATTCTGGGTAATCCCAACTTCCTTTGACAGCCTTCTGATACAGGCCACCGATTCTTTTACGGCCACTTCCCCTGTCATGGCAGCTGCTCCTGGAAGCTTAAGCCCCTCTGCCACCTTTTTATACCCACTGGCAGCTTCCGGCCTGCTTCCGTTAAATTCCATAACAAAAGGCAGCAGGACCGCGTTGCAGATGCCATGAGGCAGATTCTTAAGTCCTCCCAGGGAATGGGCCATAGCATGAACCATACCAAGTCCTGCATTGGAAAAAGCCATACCAGCGCTGTATTCTGCATAAGCCATCATTTCTCTGGCTTTTTCGTCATTTCCGTCTGACACCGCTTTTGGAAGGTATTCTCTGATCACGCCCATTGCCCAAAGGGCATCTTTATCCGTAAACGGAGTGGCTCTCTTAGCTACAGCAGCCTCAATAGCATGAGTGATGGCGTCCATTCCTGTAGAAGCAGTAAGACCCTTTGGCATGGTCATCATCAGTTCCACATCATTGACTGCAATGGTGACCATGGAATTAGGGTCAACCATACACATCTTGGAATGTCTTGCCGGATCAGTCACGATATAAAATGAAGTCACCTCAGAACCGGTGCCAGCAGTGGTATTTACCGCAACAATGGGAATCCCCGGCTTACCGGAACGGTTAACTCCCTCATAATCCTCTACCCTGCCGCCGTTAGCTAAAACGATGCTGACCGCTTTTGCCGTGTCAATGGCCGAGCCTCCGCCTACTGCCACCAATAGATCCACTTCCAAAGCTTTTGCCGCCTTCAGACATTCATTGACAACTATTGTGGAAGGATTGGGCTCCACCAGATAGTAAATGGCATATTCCATTCCCGCCTTTAACAGGCAGGCCCCCACCTTATCTCCGGTACCATTTTTATACAGGAACGGATCAGTAACGATCAGACCCCGCTTAAATCCCCGCTTCTTAAGCTCAGCCGGCAGCAGCCCAATGGAGCCGCGGCCAAAAAAACTGGTTCCTACTGCATTGATCCTTTCAAGCGCCATAAAAGGCCTCCTTAGAATTCTATATTCCTGAAATCTCCCGGATCGATCCGTTTCAGCGCATTCAGTTCTTCCTTTGTGGGAAGAGGCGTATAGGCGATTTGGGAGTATTTAATGGGAAATCCGGTATTTTCCCGCACCTCTTCCAAGGTAGAAGTTGGATGAATGGTTTCCAGAACCATCTCTCCATGCTCCATTTTAAAGACACAGAGAGGAGTGACGATCCGATCTACATTTCCCCTGGTAGTGACAAAATCCACCTGGTTTACAAATGTACGTTTATCATGCTTTGTTCTCCAGAGAATCGCTTTCCTTGCCATTGGTATCAAAACAGCACTGCCTGCTCCTCCCGGCATCCTTACTTTTGGTTTCTTATAATCCCCGATAACCGATGCATTGACATTGCCGTGAAAATCAAACTGGATTCCGCTTAAAAATGCCACATCCAGTTCCCCTCTCATGGCCAGATCAAATACTTCCATTAATGGAAAATATCCTGTAGACCGCTCTAAAAGCTCCGGACCAGCGCTGGTATACTTTTTAAGCCGCGCGGGATTGGGATCTACTCCCCCCGGAATATTTAAATGTACGGCCTCAGGCGCATGAAGCGCCTTTGCCAGCATCAGCGCAATCATGGGCATATGGGAAGATACCCCATGAAATACCTTGCTGTTATTGGGAATGAGACGGGCCATAGCGCAGACCATAATATCACAGACCCGGTACGTTTCTTCCATCATGCCATGCCCCCTTATCCTTTATAGTCGGATTTTTCAAATGCCTTCAAATAATTCTTAAGGCCGTCTAAATCCTTTAGTTCTTTAAATTCTTTTATATTCTTACCGTCAATATCATAAGCTCCCGGACAGGAACAGGGGGAAGCCCCTTTTGGCACTCTGACCACAGCCTCCACTAGAAAATGGGGAATATCCGCCTTTTTTAGGTTCCCTGTAAAGGAAGATCCATGGACAATGTTCTCAGCAGTCAGAATAACCCTTTTCGCTGCCCTGGAAAACAAAACATCCTCAAACAGCGGTCCTGTGATTCTGGCGTTGCCCTCTTCATCTGCCTCCTGGACATGGATCACAGCAACATCTGGCCTTATGGCTCTCACAACGGTAACAGGTTCCCTTGTAAAAGGATCCTCGACTCGTACAAAATAATCATTTGCATCAATCAAGTCGCTGACTACAAGTCCCTTTACCGGCATAAAACCCACTCCATAGCTGGCTGCCCGCAGGGCAGAAATTACCGTATAGCAGGCATGCTCATTTCCCTTTACAGCACCACTCTCCACCGCCCTGCGGTAATGGCCTGCCAGGGAATACTCACTCTCATAGCTGATAAAGCCGGCATCAACGCTGGAAACACATCCCCCAAAACAGAGAATATCCACATCCATGGCTCCTGCAGTCTTTACCAGCTTTAAATCCCTTTTATTCTGCCGCACCAGCTCCCTCACCATTGCCATGGGTGCCCGGTGGAGCACATTGCCTCCAATACCAAGGATGTCCCCGTTTCGGATCTGGGCTGCCGCCTCCTGCAATGACATGACTTTGTTCATGGCCTGACCTCACTTTCTTTCCTTTGCTCCATTACTTTGCCGCATTGCAGGCAATCTGGATGGCATCCCACACACCGGAAAAAGGTGGCGCATAAATCAGATCCGTCATTCCCAGTTCTGCCGTAGTCATTTTGCCGTGGATTGCCACTGCAAACACATCCGCCCGCAAAACAGCTCCTTTTTGCCCGCAGGTTTGTGCACCAAGCAATCTTTTTGTCCCTTTTTCATAAATCAGTTTTATGATAATTGGTGTGGGATTGGGATAATACGCCGGATGGTCATTGGCCTCAATGACCAAGGTCTTATAATCCTTTAAAAGACGTCTGGCATCTGCTTCTCCCATACCGGTCCGTCCAAGCTCCAGTCCGCACACCTTGATCGCAGCCGATCCCAGAGCGCCCTGGAACTGTTCATGGCCGCCTGCCAGATTGGCACCTGCGATCCTGCCGCATTTATTTGCAACCGTGCCAAGAGCCAAGAAACTGTCTTCTTCTAAAACTTCGTTATAGACAAGGACACAGTCTCCTGCCGCATAGACGTCAGGCAATGAGGTTCTCATCTCTCTGTCCACGTTCAATGCACCGTTTTTTCCCATGGAGATTCCCGTGTCCTTTAAAAATTCCGTACAGGGACGTACTCCTACGGCAACGATCACTAGATCTGCATCATAAAAACCTCTGTCTGTTTTTACTTGTTTCACATACAGACCGTCTCCCAAAAAGGCCTCTACCTTTTCTCCGGTATTAAGTTTAACCCCAGCCCTTATCAGCTCCTCCTGAGCCAGAACGGCCATCTCTTCATCAAAAGGCATCAGGATTCTGGGAGCCGCTTCCAGAATGCGGACCTCTTTCCCCAGATTTAAAAATGCTTCCGCACATTCCACTCCAATATAACCGCCTCCAACAATGACCACATTTCGGATCTCAGGCATTTTGGCATATTCCTTTAAGAAGATCCCGTCTTCTAAGGATTTCAGCACATGAACCCCCATGAGCTCTTTTCCAGGAAAAGGAGGCATCACGGATGCAGCCCCGGTGGCAATCATAAGTTTGTCGTAAGTTTCTTTTAATTCCTGCCCGTTATCAAGATTCTTAACAAGCACCTCTTTTCTTCCTGCATCAACAGACAATACCTGATGGCGGAGAAAAGTATTAACCCCCATCTTGGAAAAGGTGTCCCGGGTGCGTGCAATCATTTTGCGGTAATCATCGTTAAAGCCCCCCACATAGTAGGGAAGTCCACACGCTCCATAGGAAAGAAAACCGCCCTTTTCATAGACTGTCACCTCAATGTCTGGTGCCATCCTGCGAATTTTGGACGCGGCGCTCATTCCCGCCGCAACTCCTCCAATTATAATAATTTTCATGTTTTCTCCCTGCTCATATCATAGAGTCAATGTTTTGCAAGGCCTCTTTCATGGCTTCCTCCGCCGTCTTTTTTCCGGTAAATGCTTCAAAGATTTTTGCATAAAATACACCGTTTTTCTCCCCGGCATTTGATAAACAGGGAAGAGGCTTTGCAAGCTCCATCATTTTTTGCTGCACCGGAAACCATGGGCATTCCCCGGCTCCTTCCAGATAGCTCGCTCTTCTTACAGGCGCACCGCTCTTTTTTCCTGCTTTTTGATCTACTTCAGGGGACCGGAGATACTTAAGAAATTCTTCTGCTGCTTTCTTTTTTCCTGAGCTTAAACAAATCCCAAAAGACCAGGTCACGTTCCATGCCGTAGAAAAGGTACAAAATCCCAGATCCGAGCTTTCTATACAGCCCTCTTTAAAGATTTCTCCCATCTGACCGCTCCAGGTGACTGCCATTGCAGCTCTGTTTTCCCGAATGGCCGATGCAATCTCCCCATTGCCAAAGGTTTCCGTGTCTTTCATTGCGTAAGCTTTCAATTCCATGTAGGCCTGAAGCCCTTTTACCGTTTCTTTCTTTCCGCAGACCGGGATTCCACGAGAATCATAAACATCTCCTCCATACATGCGGAGAAACGGAAGGGCATCCGTAAAAATTTCAGACTGATCAGCTTTCATGGCCACTGCCTGCTTCCCACAGGCCTCCTTGTAGGCTTTTGCTGTTTCTATGTATTCCTGTGGTGTGATGACGTGTTCAAACGTCTTTCCCAGGACACGAAAAAGCTCACTTTTACGGTAAAGTATCATATGTCCATCACAAAAGGAAGGAGATAAGTACGCCTTTCCCTTATATTTCATTTCTTCTGCAATCACAGGAAGAATGTCTTCCTCTTCAAAATCAAGCTCCGAAAGATATCCCTTTTCCACAAAGTCACGAAGCCACAAATGGCCCGCAACCATAACAATGTCATAATCTGCTTCCCCTGCAAATGCCTTCATCATCATGGGATAGTAATCCGCCCAGGCAACGATATGGAATTCCACATTTCCCCCATACCCCTTTACAATCCCCAGTTCCTCATCCAGATAGCTTTCTACTGCCGGATCTGCCACAGCCAAAACCTTAAGCATTTCCTGTTCCATAAGCGTTCCTTCTCCTTCTCACTTTCCCAGCTGAGGCGGTGCATCAACGATGCCCACAATATAGGCATCTACCGGTGCCGAACGGTCCAGCGCATATTGGGTTGTATTGTCTGTAGTTACCAGAACCAGTTCCCCAATCCCTGCACCTATGGTATCGGCAGCTACAAAAATACTCTTCTTATCTCCATAGTAAGGCTCTACCAAAAGAAGCTTGAACCCAACCAGGCTCCTGCATTTTCTAGTGGAAACCACAGTTCCCATTATTGTTCCTAATATCACCTAGCCTCTTCCTTTCTGATGGTTACCCATTGTCCCTGTTTTAGCTGGAATGCATTTGCATCATCAATGTCCACATGAAAGTCCAGTTTGCTGTCACCAGTGACGCGAATCAGTACCTGCCCCAATTCGCCTCCTTTTGGCCCATTGACGAAAACCCTCACCCGCTCCTGATCTAATACTCCGAACCACCGTGCATCTTCCTGCGTCATATGGATATGGCGGTCTGCAATGATAACACCCTCTTGCAAAACCACCTCTCCCTTTGGTCCCTTAAGCAGTACCCCAGGGGTTCCCTTTAAGTCTCCTGACGATCTTACGGCGGGTTTAAGTCCCAGGACTCTGCAGTCACTGGCAGACACTTCCACCTGACTCTGCTTTCTCTCTGGTCCAAGAATCCTCACCCTGGGATGAGTTCCTGCAGGGCCGCAGACAGCCACCTGTTCTTCACAGGCGAACTGCCCCGGCTGGCTCAAAGCCTTACTGGGAGTCAGCCGGTAGCCAGCTCCAAAAAGTATATCCACGTGTTCCCTGGACAGATGCACATGCCTTGCGGAGATTCCCACGGGAACCTGATAAGGCTGTGTACTCAGTCTCTTCCAGTTTTCCAGGACCAGTGAGGTTACCTTTTGAATCAGTTCATCCCTGTTTTCCATTGTAAGCCTCCGCCCTCAGTTAATTTCCTGTTCTTTCTATTTAAGAAACGGCAGGATTCCGCCTATCGAATTATGTGGTCTTGGAATTACATGGACCGCTATCACCTCTCCAACTCTGGAGGCGGCTTCCTCTCCCGCTTCCACTGCTGCCTTTACTGCTCCCACATCTCCCTGAACCATGACAGATACCAGACCTGAACCAATTTTTTCAGTTCCAACCATTTCAACATCCGCTGCCTTTAACATGGCGTCTGCTGCCTCGATCGATGCCGTAAGTCCTCTTGTCTCAATCATTCCTAATGCTAACATTCCCTTTTTTACTGCTGCCTCTGCCATTTAATTTTCCTCCATTTTCCCGGGTTCCTTTTCCTCTGCTTTTGCAGATTCCTTTTCACTCTCATGTCTGTCTATCATGTTTAAAAGCTTCAATATTTCTGGGTGAGGATTTTCGATTGATACGGATACCTTTACATTCTCGTCTCCCACAATCCTCCCCGCTTCTCTGGCTGCTTCCACTGCGGCACGGACCGCCGAGGTTTCACCTGCTAATACCGTGTGGCACATCCTGCCTCCCAGCTTCTTGTGACAGCTAACAATTTCCACCTCAGCTGCCTTTAATGCCTGGTCCACCACCACAACGGTATTTGTATAATAATTAACTTCTAAAACCCCTATGGCGTTTCGGTTCGTTTTCATGACGCCCACCTTTGCTGGTACCTGATATTAAAAAGCTGCTCTTTTACCCTTTGACCTTCGGTAAAATCTTGATAATGTCCTGATGAGGCCTTGGAATCACATGGACTGCCACCAATTCCCCCACTCTGGAAGCCGCCTCGCTTCCTGCTTCAGTGGCCGCTTTCACCGCCCCTACCTCTCCGGTCACTATAACCGTCACAAGGCCGGAACCAATCTTTTCGGTTCCCACAAGTTCAACATCCGCTGCCTTTAACATTGCATCTGCCGCCTCGATGGAAGCGGTTAAACCTCTTGTTTCAATTAATCCAATTGATGTAGATGCCATTTTTATTACCTCCTGAAATTTTCAATATTTTCTTCCACAAGCTCTACCTTTGTGATGTATGACAATGCTCTTGTTCCTTCATAGGGTTTTTCAATCATCTCTACCAGGACTTCCTCGGGCCTGTTAATCTTAAGAGCAGCCTGTTTTGCCACTTCGCATGCCTCTTTAACATCATCGATTCCGCCTTCAAATTTCACCTGAGCCGTAAGAGGAATGAATGCAGTTGCATCCTTGGGATTAATAGTATCAATACCAATGATTTTTACATTCGCCGCCTTACATGCCTTATCCATGGCATAGAGAACTGCTCCATATCCTGCACATTCCAAAAAGCCGATGGCCATATGTACCTTCTCCTCTCTAGATGATCCGCAAACCGCCCTCTGCCAGCATGCATCTGCGCCTTCTTGTAAAGCTTCTGGCACAGGTAAGTCCCTCTCCGGTGGGACCTGCTATGGTCATGGTCGTATGACCTTCTCCGCCGATCCCCACCCCTTTTAAGGTGGAACCATTCTTTGTAAAAATAGTAGTTTCTATAACTTTGCCGAATTTCGTCATATTCTCCACATTCCTGGAAAACATGGAAGCAGTATGCCGGTTGCCTGACTCCGCAGCCAATGCACATTCCACACATTCTTCAAAGGTTTTTAAACGCACCACCGGAAGAACAGGCATCAGCTGCTCAACCATGACAAACGGATGATTTCTGTCTGTTTCGCAGATCAGAAGACGGACATCCTGATGTCCTGTCACACCAATTGCCTCTAAAAACTTGCCGGCATCTTTTCCAACCCACTTTTTATTCACTTCATGACTGCCGTTTTTCTCAACCATGGCAATCTTAAGAATCTCATTCAGCTCCATGGAACTAAGCAAATAAGCCCCTTCCTCCACAAGCTTGTTCACCAGTTCATCAGCAACCCGTTCCATGACAAAGACCTCTTTTTCTGCCAGACACAGGATATTGTTGTCAAAAGAAGCTCCCCGGTAAATCTCTCTTGCCGCCAGGCAGATATCTGCTGTATCATCTACAATGACCGGCGGATTTCCAGCTCCTGCTCCAATGGTCTTTTTTCCGGAACGCAGCAGGGCATTTACCATGGGCATCCCTCCGGTTCCTACCATAAGCCTGATCCTGGGATCAGAGGTCAATTTGCTTACTGCTTCCATATCTGGTTCTTTCTGCATTGTGATGAGGTTTGCAGGTCCTCCGTTTTCCACAATGGTCTGATGAAGAATCTTTAAGCAGTGGGCACAGCACCTTTTTGCTCCCGGATGGACATTGAATACAACAGAATTTCCTCCGGCTATCATGCTGATGGTGTTATTAATTATCGTCTCCGTGGGATTGGTTGAGGGAGTAATGGCACCGATCACGCCAAAGGGAGCATATTCCTCAATCATCAGTCCGCCATCGCCAGAAATGGCCTCAGTAGTCAGACATTCCACGCCTGGGGTCTTTTCAATTACAGCCATATGCTTCTGTATTTTGTCTTCGTAACGGCCCATGCCTGTTTCTTCCCAAACCATCTTAGCCAAAGATTCTGCATTGCTTTTTGCAGCCATCCGAATGGCCTCAATAATTCTGCGCCTGTCCTCTACCCGATAACGTTCAACCCATTCCCGCTGGGCCACATAGGCTGCTTCAATGGCATCTTCCACCCGTTCAAATACCCCGTTCTCACTCTTAGAGGAGGTATAGGAAGGCTTTATGCCCCTGCTTTCTATTCCTGCAAGCACTTCTCTTACAATCTGTTCTATCTCTTTTGCCCCAATTTCCATGATCCGCCTCCTAGTTTAGCTGCTCTATTACTCTTCTCACCACTTCGGCTATGATTTCCTCCTTTGCCTTGCCCAGAGTCTCTACCTCTGCAGGCTTATGTTCCTCTGTGGCCAGAATCTGCCGTGTCACTCCGGTACAACCGCAGCCTGAGGGCGCCAGGCTTTCTCCGGGCCTTACAATAGAAGTCACTCCTTTTAATACCGGTTCAGCCTTTAACTGCTCCCCTTGACGG
>JAEWRS010000341.1 GCA_023398855.1 Bacillota bacterium | reverse complement strand
AACAGGGAGCGAAAGGAAGTAGTGAAAGATGGTTTTAACGAAAGAATCAATTGATGCAATAAGGCTGACAAGAAAGTTCGGGAAATGTTATGATGCACGTGAAGTGGATATTCTGCTTGATGAGATTGCAGCAGCGGCCGAAGAACAATGCAGGGAGATTGAGCAGCTGCGCAGCACACAATCAGAAAGTATCAAAGTAAAAGACCAGATTTTAGAATCACTTTTATCTGCGCAAAAGGTTGCAGCAGATTTGATTGAGCAGACAAAAAGAGAGTGTGCCCAGGAGAAAGCAGTATTGCTGCAGACAAAAACCCTGTTACAAAATGAAATATCCAGTCTTGAACAGTATAAAATTCTTACACTTAACCGCATCCGCAATGAATTAGAAAAGCTGATGGGAGATTCGGAATATGTGGAGATACCTCCGCAATATGATGCAGATGAATTTGAGACAGACTGTTCCGGCATTTTGTTTGAAGAGCAGACTGACTGTATGGAGGAGGGGGAAGGGTGAAATGAAAAAATGGAGTACAGTAGTTTTGTGTACGATATTGTTTTCCGGCCTGGTTACACGAGCAATTTTGCCGGTATCTGCACAGGAGGATATCCAGATTGACGATATGCAGGAGGAAGATTTAGAACAGCAGGTCACGGAATCGGAACCACAGGAAGATGAGTCAGAACAGCATATTACGGAATCTGAATCACCGGCTGCAGAGACAGAATCTCAGGATGATACGGAGCTGATACCGGAAGCAGGAGAGCAGACGGATGCAGGGGAGCAGCCGGAAGAAAGCGGTCAGGAAGTGTCCCCGGATCAGACAGAACCAAGTGAATCCCAGGAAAACAGTGAACAAGCAATGGGAACTCCTTCTCACGCTACACCAGATGGTTCTGGTCCTGAGGCAGGAAACAGTGGAGCGCCATCTCAGGAAATACCGGTCTTAGAGGAAAATGAAAATAATCCGGAGGTTACAGAAGCCATGCAGGCGATATACAGCAGCCTGGATGATCGTATTGATTATATTGCTGATCTCTTGGGAATGTCAGAAGACTATACACTCATAGAGGAGGACGATAATCTTTGTGAAGCACTTGCCATTTATGCTATGAGACATGAACAGACCGAGAATTTTCCTTATGAAGTCCAGATAACAGGTACAGATGACCTTGCCGAGCTTCAATCCATTTTCTGGAGCCTGAACACAGTAAACGGAGCAAAAACAGATGTAAATGCCGAGATCCGGGTTGTGCAGTATTCTGGGGCAGAGGTATACGGTTTTTCCGATTCCAAACGGGATATGCTGCGGTCACTTAATTCGGAAACAAATAAAGAAAAAGTCAATGCGCTGCTTCAATATTGAGGTGCCCCTGCAAGTGAGACTTTATGGCGAGGTGGATTTTTCCGCTTCGCCTTTTTTGTATGCTGCCAGGTAATTGTATGGAAACAGGATCAAATAAAAAAATCCATTACATAAACAACAAAGCAGGCGGAGATGGAGACCTGAAACAGACTTTTTTCCTTATAGGCCAGAATCGCTGGTGTTAATAGGGCTGCTGCACCGGACCATACACTTTCAGTGGCAATGAGAATAGCTGGAAAGGTCATAACAGACAGTGTCACATAGGGAACATAGTAAAGGAAAGAACGGATAAAAGGGTTCTTTATTTCCTTCCGGATCAGGGTCAGAGGCAGGACACGGATGAAATAGGTAACCGATGCCATGATTAATATGTAAATATAAATTCTGTTATTCATGGGAAGCCTCCATAGTATCTGGTACAGGGAACAAAACAGCAGCAGCTCCTGCTATAACAACCGTCAGCAGGATCAGTTTGAATCCGGAAGAAATCCTGTACAAAACAGGAATCAGAAAAAATAAAAGACTTAAAATCATGGAAACGCCAGTCACTCCTGCCAAAACCTTACTTTTTTTTGCCGGGGGAATGATAATTGCCAGAAACATCCCATATAAAGCCACTCCTAAGGCGTTTAGAGCCCTTTCAGGAAGCAGGGACCCAAAGAATGCACCGGCAGCAGTTCCCAGTGTCCAGCCAGGAATGGCCGGCAGAAAGAGTCCGTAACAATACCATGGGTTTAATGGGCCAGGCCTGCACACAGAAACACCGAAGATTTCATCTGTTATGCCATAGCCCATGAGCAGGCGGTGATACAGTGGTGTTTTTTTATCAAGCTTCTGGGAAATGGAACAGGACATGAGACAATAGCGCAGGTTAATGACCAGTTGGGCAGCAGCCATTTCAGCGAAAGGAGCACCTGCTGTGATGATACCCAGACCTGCAAATTGTCCTGCTGATGTCAGATTGGTCAGGGATATGATAACTGATTGCCATGGAGACAGCCCATAGTTTAATGCCATGATCCCAAAGGTAAAAGATACGGCAAAATAACCAAGGCAGATGGGAATCCCATCCTTTATTCCCCATTGAAGCTGTTCTCTTCTGGTATTCATCATGTTCCTCCTCATAGAGCGTGACAGCCCTTTTTATGCTTTTAAAAATATATCATGAATCTTTACATTAGTAAAACAAATGTTTATAATGAAAACATAAGAAAAACTGATGATAAGGAGCTGGGAATATGAAACGGTACTGTGCAGTTATGAAAATTGTGGAAACAGGTGGATTTACCAGGGCTTCCGAAGAACTGGGATACACACAGTCCGCCGTCAGCCAGATGGTGCAGTCTTTGGAAGAAGAGCTTGGTACCGTTTTGTTTGTCCGATCCAAAAAAGGAGTCATAATGACTCCTGACGGAGCAGAGCTTTTGCCCTATATAAAAAATATATACCATGCTTACAGAGAGCTTAAGGAAAAACGAAAGGAAATGGAAGGAATCCAGAATGCCACCATCAGGGTCGGCACCTTTGCCAGTGTATCCTGTCACTGGCTGCCAGGATTAATTAAGATGTTTAAAGAAAAATACCCGTTGGTCAGCTTTGAATTGTACCAGGGGGATTATACGGCCATTGAGCAGCTGGTAAAAGAGGGGAGCGTGGATTTTGGCCTTATTAATCCACAGGCAGTGAGGGATCAGGAGCTTAAGACCATTCCGTTAAAGCAGGATCCCATGCTGGCTGTCCTTCCTCTTGCCCACCCCCTGGCTGGTCATAAAAAGGTCCGGATAAAGGAACTGGCATCAGAACCTTTTATTCTTTTGGAGGAAGGAAGCTTAAATGAACCAATGGAATACTTTCGTGAGCATGGAATCGAGCCTAACATCCAGTATATTGTCCATGATGATTATACGATCATGGCCATGATCGAAAAGGGGCTGGGAGCCGGAATTTTATCAGAGCTTATTCTAAACCGTGTCAATTATCATATATCCATCAGAGAGACAGACCCGCCTCTGGCCAGAACCATTGGTGTTGTATTTAAAGATAAGAAAACCATGTCAATTGCCAGCAGGCAGTTCCTGGAGTATCTCACAGAACAATATGGGGAGCCAGACCTTAGAACCTGAGGCGCCAGAATTAATGTGGGATTTGACAAAATGAATTGGGACTTTGGAGGATGAAAGAATGAGGCATGAAAATTTAACAACCCTTTGTTATATAGAACGGGAGGGCAGTTATCTGATGCTGCACCGGATAAAAAAGAAGGAAGACATGAACCAGGACAAGTGGCTGGGAGTCGGAGGCCATTTGGAGGAAGGAGAGAGCCCGGAGGAATGTCTTTTGCGGGAGGTAAAAGAAGAGACCGGCTTATCTTTGCGTTCCCACCGGCTTAGGGGCATTATTACTTTTGTATCAGATAAATATCCCGATGAATACATGTTTTTGTACACGGCTGACGCATATGAAGGGACCTTGACAGAGTGTGAGGAAGGAGAGCTGAAATGGGTGCCCAAAGAAGATACAGGCGGGCTGTCTCTTTGGGAAGGAGACCGTATTTTCTTTGAACTGTTGTTGGCGGACATACCGTTTTTCTCTTTGAAGCTTGTGTACAGAGGCGATCATCTGGCAGGGGCTTTGTTAAATGGTACACCCCTGCCGCTTACCTGATCTAGTCCTAAAGATCCTTCCTGGCAAACAGCCGATAGCTGATCTGATACATTACCAGATTCCAAACCAGTACCAGTAAGGAAGAAATGCATATGAGGATAACTATTGAGCTGTCTGTGAAAGAAACACTCGTCAAGGCTAAAAGCTTATAAAAGCCAAAGCAGATGGCGGCGGGAACAGCATAGGAAATAAACAACAATAAACGGGCTTTTTCTGCTCCGTATTGAAACAAGAGGGGAATGGACATGCTTCCCATGATCTCTGCAATTACCAGACTTGCCCCGCTGGTAAGCAGCAGCGGGAGAACATCACTTAAGCTGTTTAACACAACCCGGTGAATCAGGAGGCCGCTGATGGAGCCGACCACAAGACCAAAAACAGCACCAATAGCTGAAAAAATCAAAAGAACAACAAATTTTCCAGTGACCACATCTTTTTTGGTAACCGGCATTACCATGGCGTATTTCATCCATTTGGATTGATCATCAAAGCTGAATGTGGTGGTGATCATCATGCTGAAGAGAATGCCGCTTGTAATAATATAGGATTCCACTCCCCCAGAAGGAATCAGAGCAAAAGCTAAAATAAGCTGTATAAAAGCCATGGACTTGGCGTTATGTCCTATATTATACAAATCTTTTAAAACCAGACTTTTCATCTTACCTGGCCTCCCTTCACATAGAGAAGAAGGATATCGTCGATGGAGGCATCATCTATGACCGGCGCCTTGTACCTGCGGCGTGCCATTTCCTTATCCGCCACCAACACATCCCATTGATAGTCTCGTTTCCGGTAAGCAAGGATCTCTGATTTATCGATTGCATCGAACTGAGCCGTTGTGCATCGGATAATCCCATATTGGTAGCGTAATTCATCTTTTTGTTTACAAAACAGAACCTTTCCTTTATGAATAAAGGTAATGTAATCTGCCACCTTCTCAAGATCCGTGGAAATATGGGAAGACATAAGAATGGAATGGTTTTCATCCTGCACGAAATCCAGAAACAAATCCAGGATATCATCACGCATGACCGGGTCAAGTCCGCCGGTGGCTTCATCTAGTATCAGAAGCTTGGGATTATGGGAAAGGGCAGCGGCAATGCCAAGCTTCATCTTCATTCCCCTGGAGAATGTTTTGATTTCTTTGCCAGACGGAAGCTGTAGCTTATTTAAATAATCATGGTAAAGGGCGTCATCCCACTGCCCATAGGCTGCCGCTGAAATCCTTCCGATTTTTTCGGGCGTGAGTGTTTCATAGAAATTGATTCCGTCAAACACGACTCCAATGTCTTCCTTTATGCTTTTGGAATCGGAAGAGAATTCCTGCCCGTTAAATTTCACCACACCTTCATCCCTTTGGATTAAATCAAGGATTGCATGGATGGTAGTGCTTTTACCGGCTCCGTTCTCACCGATCAATCCCATAATCGCTCCTTTTGGAACAGAAAATGATACATGGTCCAGTTTAAAATCCGGATATTGTTTTGTCAGATTTTCTACCTGTAAAATTGGCTCCACTTTTATTCCTCCTCCTGGTAAAACATGGTCAGAAGCTCAATCAGCTTGCTCAGTGAAATACCGCTGGTGCGGGCGATTTCAGCGGCCTCCTGCAGATGCTCCTCGGCCATGCGCTGCTGTTCCTCCTGAAAGAAATCTTTGTTTTGTGCCGATACAAAACTGCCCCGTCCAACAGTCGTCTCAATAAAGCCATCCCGTTGCAAATCTTCATAGGCTTTTTGTACGGTTATGACGCTGACGTGAATGGATTTAGCCAATGCCCTCATAGATGGGACAGGATCACCTGTCTCCAGTTCCCCACTCATAATCAGCGCTTTTATTTGGGAAGTGATCTGCTCATAGATGGGCTTATTTGTATTACTGCTGATTATAATTTCCACAGTATATCTCCCTGGTGTATTGCAATGTACTTGTTGAATATGTACATTATATACTGCACTTTTCACCTTGTCAATAAGGAAAAGCAAAAAACTCCGGCAGGAGGAAGGGCTAGCGTAAAGTTTTATTCGGATAATGGAAAATAAATAAAAAGAGAACACCACTTTGTGATAAAGTATTTAGCGACTAACTAATACAAAACAAAGGATTGGTGTTCTCTATGATTAACAGTATACG
>JAEWRS010000311.1 GCA_023398855.1 Bacillota bacterium | reverse complement strand
ATCTCTGAGTTGCCTCTGGCTCCTAAAGGCGGAGAATTTCGGAGAACCGTTTGGGACATTTTGTGCAAGATCCCTTACGGTGAGCTCACTACTTACGGAGAAATTGCAAAGGAAGTAGCTGCTAAGATAAACAAAGAACGCATGTCCAGCCAGGCAGTTGGCGGAGCTGTGGGGCATAACCCCATTGCCATCATAATTCCCTGCCACCGTGTCGTAGGCGCAAGCGGCAGTTTGACTGGTTATGCCGGTGGCATCGATAAAAAAGTCAAGCTGCTGGAGCATGAAAGCGTGAATATGTCACACTTATTTGTGCCAACTAAGGGTACTGCTCTTTGACATAGCTATATCTACACCTTCATCTGGAACAGTATTAGCAAGTGCTGTGCTTAATAGTGTAGAAGAATCACCAAAGGCTAATCCCCATATAGCAGTACATACACAGTTAGCTATAGAATAATTGGTTTTAAATAAAAACAGTATCACATACCAGACAGCCCGGCTTAATTACGCATTTTTTAAATTTCCTATATGATATAATACCACATTTTACTGTGTTTTATTATCCTCTAAATTCAATCAGTTCACCGTCAGGGCCAAGAAAAACAACTCGCTTCCAGCCAGTTTCCCCGGGTTTTCTCGGGCTGGGTATATGTGGCTCAGTTACAACTGGGACCCCTGCGTCCTTAAGCTTCATATAATCCGATTCAAAATCATCGCTAATAAGGCAGAAATGATATCCCTTATTTTCCTTATCATTTGTCCAGTGTTCAAACTCCAAAATCGTATCCCCCAACTGTAGATAAACAACCTTTTCAAGGTTTGCTACCCCAGGGACATCGTGTTCAAAATATTTTTTAAATCCAAAGTTTTTTTCATAAAAGTCAATTGACTTCTGCCTGTCTTTTACAGATAACGCAACGTGGTCTATTCTTGTAAACATATTTTAGTACCTCCTGTATTCAATCTTGAATGTTGTAATTAAGCTTCATCTTTCTTTAAAGTGTCAATTTTAATCTGCAGTACAATCCAATTGTCAGAACTGGTGTTATTGAAACCATGTGTCTCGCCATTAGGTGAGAATATAATATCCTTTTCTTTTACAAATACTTCTTTATTATTTATAGTGATTGTACCTTCACCAGATATCACATAAAAGACTTCATCTATATCAGAATGCTTATGGTCTGGTGTCGTTTGCCCTGGAGCATAAAGCAAAAGTCCTGTATCAAAATGGCCTTCCTTGAAAATTGCTTTGCGAGCACTTCTCTCCACTGCAAAATCCATAATACCTTTGATATTTATTTTTTCCATTACTGATTCCTCCTGTCAACTTGGGTTTGTATTTAACAGAATAGACCATCAAATCTAAAAATTGATTAAAATGATCTGCTCTATGGTTACTATAATAAAGATACAAACTTTTTGCAATAAGGCACTATTTTGTGTTATACTAACCAAATAGTAAGTAAATATAATAACCAACAGGAGTGATACAAATGCCTTGCGATAAATTTTGCCCTATTGAGCATACCGTTAACTTAATCGGTCACAAATGGAAAGTTCTTATCCTAAGAAACCTATTTCACAATGGCACACAAAGGTTCGTTGAGTTAAGCAAAGGTATCAACGGAATCAGCCAAAAGATGCTGACCCAGCAACTTCGGCAGTTGGAATCCGATGGAATCATTTCCAGAAAGGTTTATCCGGAAGTACCGCCAAGGGTGGAATATTCTCTTACACAGATAGGACAATCCTTAAGCCCAATCTTGGAAGAAATGAATAAATGGGGAAAAGAACATCAAAAGCTCAGTCACCTTAATAATCAAAAGAATGATTGACGGTTTTGATACAGTTAAAGCTTGAGGCTTTAATTTCATGAAACCATTCCTTCAGGCTGCAAACAGTAAGGACTCCCCAATCATGGGCCGATAGGGGATTTACATACTGATTTTGAAAAACACTGTTTTCCAGCCTCTCAAAAAACGCACAAAAAAAAACACCTCACACTCTCATGTGAAGTCTTTTTACCACCAGGCTCAATTTCAAATTACAGTATAAATAGAAAATATTATTGATTCACCCTATTTCTTATAAAATTCGTCTTTATAAGTATCAATATTATCCTTAGTAATTAATATAGTTCCTGAATCTACTATGGAATCTACCGTATTGCCATCCAGATAATTCTTGGCATATTCACCGGCCGTATATCCCATTTTATAAAAGTTCTGAGCCATGGTTCCCCATATCTTACCATCTCTAATGTACTGCAGAGTATCCTCATTATCATCAATAGCCAATATAGTGATATCCTTCATTCCAAGCTCTTCCATTGCATTTGCTGCCGAAACCCCTCCGATTGCTTCCAGGCAAAGGATTGTATCAATTTCCGGATGAGCCTTTAGATTATCCTGGAATTTCTGTAATGCCGTTACACTATTTCCCTTATCTTCATCAGTGAGAACTATATTTAAACCAGAATATTCTTTTTTGCACTTTTCCTCAAATGCAGTCTTTTGTTCCAACTGGTTACTGGTATCCAAATTCGCCATCATAATCATAATATTGGCTTTTCCATTTTTCTCTTTATTAATATAGTCTGCTGCTAATTGGCCATAGGCAGTATTATCTGTCCCAATAAAACTCACCCTTCCGGCCTTATCAGAGTCTGAACTGATATTAATAATGGGGATGCCCTTATCCTTTGCCTCTGTATAAAGCCCCTGGACAGCGGAAAAATTATAAGGTGTTGTCACAATCAAATCCGGACTTTCTACCAGTGCATTCTGTAAAGCTTCATACATCTGGGTATCATCCAGTACTGACGGTCCAATGATTTTCAGTTTAAAGCCTAATTCTTTTGCTGCATCCTTGATTCCATTATCTGCACTTGTAAATACGGCGCTTCCAACCAAAGGATTTACCCAAATAACATATGGTTCCTTGCCCGGTGTCTGCTCTCCCACTGCCGCATCAGACTTTTTCACTTGTTCCTCTCCGCTCTTTGCAGCCGAACCACATGCCACCAATGATAATGCTGCAACACCTGCTATAACCATAGCAATCATTTTTCTTCTCATACCTTTTCCTCTGCTTTCTTAAGATTAAATTTTCTTTTTGTGCCTCTTTTTCCTATAAAATTGCATATACGCATTTATCCGGAGTCCGGTTCACCTCATACTCCATAGGTTTCCAGACAAGCTGCTGCTTTCATAATCAATTCCTGAGAAAACTTTTCTCTGGGAATATTCGCATATACCTTCCCTCTTCCTAATACAACGATTCTGTCACACATCCCCATCAGCTCCGGCATCTCAGAAGAAACAACGATGACGGCAACTCCTTTTTTTGCCAGTTCAGTGATAACATTGTAGATTTCTACCTTGGCTCCAACATCCACTCCACGCGTTGGTTCATCAAGAATCAGCACCTTTAGATCTCTCATCAGCCATTTTGATAATACGATCTTTTGCTGGTTTCCACCAGAAAGATTCATTATATTATCTTCAATTCCTTGTGCTTTGACTGCTAATATACGGTAATATTTCTCCGCAATACTTCTTTCCTTTTCACGGTCAATCACACCACGACCGGCTATCTCCTTCAGGCTGGCAATGGTCATATTTTCACGCAAGCTCATGGGGGCGATGATACCGGACCTTTTCCGGTCTTCCGTCACCAGGCCCATACCTTTTTTAATTGCATCACTCTGATTTTTGATCTGCAGCTCTTTGCCTTCCAGATATACTGTTCCGGCAGTTTTTTTTAAGCTCCCGTAAATAGCATTCATTGTCTCGCTTCTGCCGCTTCCCACCAGGCCTGAAAATCCAAGAATTTCACCTTTTGCCACCGAAAAGCTGACATTCTCTACAACATTTTTATTTTTTATATAGAAATGAGGTACCGTAATTCCTTTTACCTCCAAAACAGTCTCACCAATTGGAATGTCCTTTTTGGGATACATTTCATCCAATTTTCTTCCAACCATGCGCTCAATGACTTTATCTACTGTAATTTCGTCTTTTTTATCAATTGATATGAGACTACCATCCCGTAATACTGCAATTCTGTCTGCAAGAGCAAATACTTCTTCCATTTTATGAGAAATGTAAATACAAGAAATTCCTGATCTTGCCAAATCTTTAATAATGGCCAGAAGATTAGACACATCCTGTTCCGTCAAAGCTGAAGTCGGCTCATCAAATAATAAAATCCTGGGATTTCCGGCTAGTGCTTTGGCAATAGACAAAAGCTGCTGTTGGCTGGTGCTCAGGTTATATACCATTATTCTCGGACTTACATCCAGATGCACCCTTTTTAAATACTGTTCTGCTTGTGTGTACATGTCATACCAGCTAATCATCCCTCTTTTGCTCTTCCAATTGCCCATAAAGATATTTTCAGCCACTGTTAAATCTGAATGTAAGCTGATTTCCTGGTGAATCATTTCAATTCCAACCCCACGGGAATCATTGGCATTTTTAAATTCGCATACCTTTCCTTCGACAATTATTTGTCCATCATATTCTCCATACGGATAAATTCCGCCTAAGACATTCATCATTGTAGATTTTCCAGCGCCATTCACACCAACAAGACCTAAAACTTCACCTGGATTTGCACCGAAGGAGACATCGTTTAGAGCCTTTACCCCGGGGAAAGTCATGCTGATATTGTTAAGTT
>JAEWRS010000223.1 GCA_023398855.1 Bacillota bacterium | reverse complement strand
GAACTGTCCAGTGAAGGACATATCTTTATAAATTGATGTTTCATGCACTTCAGCCACGCATCATTCCAAACAAAGCACCCGAAACAAAGGGAATCAGCCAGATCAGCCAAACCAGGAAGCTGAATCTGTGGAATTTGGATTTAAGCCTTAGATCATTTTTAACTAATACCCACGTAGCCCATAACGTATGGATCAGCATCAGCAGGATTGCAAGGAGCCCGGTTATGCCGTGAAAATTCATCCGGAAGCCTTCTCCGGCAAGTCTGCTCATATTGGTTGTTCCTAATGTATCAAAAACCAGGCCCATCCAAAATAGTGCCAGATGCCATCCTTTCAGACTTCCCTGAATCTTTTCTCCCCAAACGGCAACAGTGTAGAATATCAACGCCAAATTAATAAAGACCACTGCAAAAATTAACATTGCTCAGACCATCTCCTTCTTCTATATATAATTACATTTAGCTTACCCTGACACAGGAAATTTAAACGAGATCCTCCAATAAGGCTGTTTATGAAAATCATAATTGTTTCGCATACAGCATTAAATATTTAAGCGGAACCCTTTACTGCAGGAATGACTGCCTGTCTTTTGGAAATGTTATTTTCATTGTTGTACCACGGCCATTGGAGGACTGAGCGTCTAACCCCAGATACATCTTATTGCACAGTTCTTTGCAAAGGTATAAACCGATCCCAGTAGATCTTGCAAAAGCTCTTCCGTTTTCTCCTGTAAAGCCCTTATCAAATACCCGTCCCAGATCACCCTCAGAAATCCCAATTCCATTATCACGGATAAAAAGAATTATATTTTCCTGGTTTTCTGAAGCAGAAAACCAAAGAGTCAAGGCCTCTTTTTTATATTTAATACTGTTTGCAATGATTTGTCCTATAATAAAATCCAGCCACTTTTCATCGGCATAAATGGTATGCTCAAGATTGTCCAGCTTCACCATAGCGCCGCACCCTATGAGCTGTTTGGAATGTTTTTTTACAGCGGTCTTCACCAGGGTGTCAAGAGAAAGCCTTCTGATGCTGTAGTCAGCAGCTACATTTTTGCTCCTGGCATAATAAAGAGCCTGTTCAATATAAGAATCCACCCGTACTGTTTCCTCGGATATTTTCTTTGTGATGTCACTGCGGTTATTCTGGCAGATAAGATCAATGCAGGAAATAGGGATCTTTATTTCGTGGATCCATGTTTCAATATATTCCCGGTATTCATCCTGGTATATTTGATAGGAGGCAATTTCATCGTTCATGGCCTTTGTAACCTGTTTTAGCACCTCACATAAGACCTCTCCTTCGGCAAAATCAGGGTCTTCTAACAAGGAAGCGATATACTGTTTCTGATCCATTGATGCCAATGTTTTGTTTAGCCGGTTATAATATTTGCTGCGTACCAGATATTCGTGTGCCAGCGCAACAAAAGAGGTTAAGGCAATGGCAGTACAAATTAGTATGATGGCATAGCGGCTGATATGGCAGACATCCAGCAGCACAGCTATAAAAACAAGGATAAAGCCCTGGGCCAGTAAAAACAGTGTCTTATCTTTTAGAAATCTGGAAAACTTCATATCATATACCCTTGTCCACGCTTGGTCTTTATAAAATCTGCTGCACCGATTTCTTCAAGCTTCTTACGAAGGCGGTTCACATTGACGGTCAGTGTATTGTCATCCACGAATTCATCTGACTGCCAAAGCTCATCCATTAATTCCTCCCTGGAAACAATGCTGTTTGCATGCTGCATGAAAACAGAAAGGATGCGCAATTCATTTTTAGTAAGCTCAGCCTCCTTGCCTTTATAGTTAACTGTGCTTTTTGCCATTGATAATGTTAGGCCCTTATATTCGGCTTCTGATGAATAATTCTTCTGATTGGTGCGTTTGAGTATGGCTCCGATCCTGGCGAGTAAAATCTGGATGTTATAGGGCTTTGTAATAAAATCGTCTGCGCCCAGGTTCATGCTCATCAGCTCGTCCATATCATTGTTGCGGCTTGTCACAACTATGATCGGTACATCCGATATCCTGCGGATTTCCCGGCATACGTGATATCCGTCATAATAAGGAAGGTTCATGTCGAGCAAAATCAGATCTGCGTTAGAATTTGTTGCCACTGATATAATATTTTTAAAATCATCACTTGTTTCACAAGTATAATTGTAGCTTTCAAGCAGCAAAATCAATTCTGTTCTCAGAACAATATCGTCTTCAATGATAAATAGCTTCAAATTAAAAATACCTCCTGCCATTTTCTGTTGCAGCTTTTATGTATTAATTATATATTGGTGCCAGGGGGATTGCAAGTAAATTGGTATGTCTGTAAATGTGCTGCCGCCCATTTTTTTAAAGCCATATCCATATAAGACATACTGATGTCATAGTTCATATGGTGTGGTGAAATAGCAGCAGAAGTTACCTATGTTATGGAAAGCATATTATACATTTTGAGAATTCGTATATCTTCCTTCGAGATTTTTAAGCGGTTTGCCAGATGATTATCTTCATTTAAACGAACGGTACTAAACAGCATTTTTGTTGCAATGGGCATTAATGGGCGTGAAGAGATGCCATTAAAAATTCCCCACTTCGTATCGGAGGAAAGATAAGAAGCAAGGATATGAGCGCTTGCTTTTTCTAAAGAGGAGTCGCGGTTGGTCATTATGATATTGGTTAAAGAATCAAAATGTTCCATATACCCCCAATAGGTTGTTTCACAGTTCTGGTAGCTCTCGTATTTTTTAAAGTTCATATACATCATAATTTTATAAGTGTTTTCTGAAGTTTCGGAAAGGACATCAAATACACAGCGGATTATCTGGTTAATTCTTCCGTCAAAAAAGTAAGCATAAAATTGTGAAGAACCGCTGAAGAAATTTTGTGCGGTATTTTTTGCTGCGATCATTGTTCTCTCAGTTCTGCAATAAAGAAACTGTTCTACATGAACTGAGAGAGCATCAGCAATATCATAAAGTGCTTCAATATCAATAACAATTTCTCCTTTTTCATATTTAGAAATAGTAGATTTACTCTTGCATATCATTGCAGATAATTCTTCAAGGGTCAGTTGTCTTAATTTTCTAAAATTTCTGATACGTTTACCAATTTCCCGGCTGACTTCAGTCATACTAAATCTCCTTAAAAGTTTCTTTAAAATCTAAATTTCGATGAAAATAACGAAAAAAAAATCGAATCAAAGAATTTTACCATAAAATGTCAATAAATTCTATTCTTAATAGAAAAAAAGGAAAAAAGTTTCATATAAAGAAAAATCACCTATTTTGACATCCAGTTACTTCATTGCTAAAATATAGAAGAAATAATGAATAGTGCACAAAAA
>JAEWRS010000183.1 GCA_023398855.1 Bacillota bacterium | reverse complement strand
TCTGGCGTGCCCTACCAGATATGTAGAAGAGGCGTTAGAAAGAATGAAAGACGCTTACAAAAAATATGTCAGGTAAACATTCTTTTGGATAAACAAAAGAGACATACCAATTCAGTGCGTCTGAGTGTCATAAGAATAATAAATATTGTCCGGTATGAGAGATTGTAGATATAGGGGGTGGGGATGTAAATTTGGATTATTGATATGAGTCCAAATTTACGTCCTCACCCCCCTTTTAGAACTCTATAACCCATAAAATTGGCTGTAAAAAATTAAACCGTATTGGATGTTGTAACAGGCATAATACGGTTTTATAATTATAATGGATGAAGCCAATTGGAGGGAGAAATGAATATTCAGATTGATAAATCAAAAAAGATTCCATTATATAGGCAGATTGTGGAGCAAATACAGGCACAGATTACATCAGGAGAAATTCCGGAAGGATTTCAGCTTCCTTCGGAACGTCAATTAGCTGATGCTCTTGGTGTTAATCGGACTACGGTACTTAATGCTTATAAGGAATTGAAAGCGGACGGATTGATGGCTTCACATGTAGGGAGAGGAACGGTTGCCGTTAAATGTATCAACCATGAAGCTCCTTGTGCTCCTGTTTTACGGGAACCAATATGGGAACATCTATATAGTGATTATACGAAAAACCACAGCGGGTTCAATATTAATAAGTATTTAGAATTTGCCAATCGCAAAGATACCATTTCCTTTGCAGCTGGTATTGCCTCTTTTGAAAGTCCTCCCATATCAGCGTTTGAGGGTATTGAAGAGATACTGCTAGCAAATCCCAAGGAATTATTGGTATCGCCTGTGGCTGGTTTTTCCTCCTTGCGCAAGGTGATGAGTTCCTACATGCAAAGGCGTTCTTGTTTTTGCCAGCCATCAGAAATCATGATAATTTCCGGTGCACAGCAGGGCATTGATCTTATTAGCCGTGCGTTTATCAATCCCGGTGATATTGTGCTGATAGAAGAACCATCATTTTTTCCGGCCATACAGAGTTTTCGGGTTATGGGTGCTAATATTATGACAATACCTATGGAAGAGGATGGAATGGATGTCATTATACTAGAACAGCTATTGGCACGATACCAGCCAAAGTTAATTTATACAATGCCCACCTATCATAATCCCTGTGGCATCACCATGAGTGTTTCCAAACGAGTGCGTCTGTTAGAATTGGCTAATAAATACGCAGTGCCTGTTTTGGAAGATGACCCTTACAGTGAACTGAATTACGGGAACCAGGTAATCTCTCCCTTGAAATCTATGGATAAAAGCGGGTATGTAATCTATCTTAGTACCTTTTCCAAGACAATTTATCCGGGATTAAGATTAGGCTGGATATGTGCCAATAAAAAGCTGATTTGCCAGCTTTCCAATATCAGACAATTGATGGATTTACACTCCAGCTGTATCTCTCAGCAAATTGTTGAAAGATTCATTGTTAGCGGTGAAATGGATAAATACCTTAAGGTTATCTGCAGCAATTATCAAGAAAGACGGGATTTAATGACAGACGCATTAAGCAAGTATGCCCCTCCCGGCTTAATATGGAACAGTCCGGCCGGCGGGTATTACTTGTGGGTGAAACTTCCCGATGGATTGTCGGCAGACGCTCTGGCTACCCTGGCAGCTGAAAAAGGGGTTGCTGTTTTACCGGGAGGACCAACCTGCTTAACTAATTCAAAGGGAGATAATTATATAAGGCTAAACTATACTTTTCCACTTAAAAGCAATATTGCAGATGGAGTAAAGATTTTATGCGGTGTTGTGGAAGGATTGATTGTTGAAACTAAAAAACACAAGCAGCTTGTCACCGGCGAAATCAATCCCATATTATAAGGAGAACAATATGTATTATCCGTATGCCAAAAGAATCATGCAGGCGAAAGCATCAGAAATCAGAGAATTATTAAAGCTGACAGAAAAGCCAGAAGTTATTTCATTTGCAGGGGGATTACCGGCCCCTGAATTGTTTCCCATCGAAGAAATAAAAGTGATCAATAATCTTGTTTTAGACAATAACGGCGAACAAGCATTACAGTATACCACTACAGAGGGGTATCAACCCTTGCGTAAGTGGATTGCAGACCGAATGAATGCACAGCTGGGAACAAGCTTTTGCGATGACAATATTATGATAACCCATGGCTCACAACAGGCTCTTGATCTTTCAGGAAAGGTGTTTTTAGATGAAGATGACATTGTTTTGTGCGAAAGTCCCACTTATTTAGCAGCGATCAGTGCGTTCAAATCATATGGGTGCAGGTTTGCAGAGGTTGACACGGATGCCGAGGGGATGATTATCTCTGCACTGGAAAAGGCGCTGACAGAACATAAAACCGCAAAGCTCATTTATGTTATCCCTAATTTTCAAAATCCGACAGGGAGAACCTGGAGTTTAGAACGCAGGCAGCAATTGGCAGAAATATCAGCTAAATACAATGTAGTGGTAATTGAAGATAATCCATATGGTGAACTTAGATATGAGGGAGATTCTTTACCATCAGTAAAATCATTTGACAGATCAGGTAATGTCATTTGTACAGGGACATTTTCCAAGATTTTTTGTCCCGGTTATCGCATTGGCTGGATTGCAGGTGAAAGAGATGTAATCAGCAAATACGTACTGGTTAAGCAAGGAGCGGACTTGCAGTGTAATACTATAGCTCAAATGGTAATTGCCGCATATCTTAATCAATATGACATTGATATTCATATCAATAAAATAAGAGAGGTATACCGCAAGAGGCGCAATATCGCAGTCAGAGCAATTAACGAATATTTTCCTTCTGATATAGAATATACAAAACCAGAGGGTGGGCTTTTTCTTTGGGTTGAATTAAACGAATCAATAAATACAACTGCTTTATTAGAGAAGTGTATTGAACACAATGTGGCATTTGTACCCGGAAGTTCATTTTTTCCAAATATTCATAGATATAATGCCCTCAGGCTTAATTTTTCCAACACGCAAGATGAAAAAATTGAAGAAGGTATTGCCCGTATCGGCAGGATATTACTGAACTAAAAAAAGCATATGATTACATAGGCTTTGAAATAATTGGATCAGTTGTTTTTTATACATCAAGTCAGAAACGAAATCAGATAGCTTTCGTTTGGCTGATTCATATGAATTGGAGTTTTAGGTTGAGTCAGCAAGGAATATATAATAAACCTTGCTGACTTAGCTGTTATAACTAAACATTGCTCTGACT
>JAEWRS010000152.1 GCA_023398855.1 Bacillota bacterium | reverse complement strand
CAGCAGCTCATAAACATCATGAAAATGATTATAAAAGGTATGCCTTGTCACACCGCATGTGTCAGTAACCATTTTAACCGATATTTTATTCAAAGAGTGATGCATCATCAGAGACTTTAATGCCTGTGCCAGGGCATTCCTGGTTATAATTGAAGACGACATAGTTTTCATCCTTTTCTGCAGTTTATATTTTACCACCAGTATTCTGCTCTTTTTTATATAGGGCAAACGAATAAAAAAAGGGAATAACAACGATTAAAATCACGATGAAAATAAGAACAGAGACTTCATGGAAAACAGAAGTCACATGCAAAAAACCGCTTACTAAGATAATGAAACCTCCGCCCACCAACATACGACCGGCAAGCCTGTTTGTTTTATTCCAGTTATCCGGATCATGAAAGGTCCATGGAAGTCTCACCCCTGTCACGTAATTTCTTCTGCTTTTGGGTAAATAATTTCCAGTTATAATAAATACAATACCTGTCAAGGTAAATGAAAATGTGGTGATTGGAAATTTAACACCAAGTGACATAATAAGAGTAACAGGGACCAGAATCAGGGAAATGAGAGGTACCATCCAAATACCGATAGCACGGAGTGCCTTTGGCTGATTCTCCCGTCTGGGATCATATAGCAGGCTGATATTTGAAAAGATATTTAACAGCAGAAATACAACTGGCATTCCAAATGCAGCCATGGCCTTTGGGAGATATCCGTTAATCTCACCCGCACTGTTCCAGTGTACCGCAATTTGCTGCGGCAGTCTCTGATAGAGTATCACAGATAGTATCTCCGGAAGTATACACAAAACAGAGGTTATCATCATTGTTCTTTTATTCTTCATCAGTTTCGTCCTTTCCCTTAAATTGAGAAAGCCAAAGCATAAGCTCCTCAAAAACAGATATATTCAGTTCATAATAAACGAAATTTTTCTGCCTGGATTCAAAAACCAGATCAGCCTTCTTTAACTGCGCAAGATGGTATGAGATCGTGGCATTGGTCATATCAAATTTTTCTGCTATTTGTCCGGCAGATAAACGGCCATTTCTCAGCATCAACAGGATTTCACGCCTGACCGGATCTGAAAGTGCCTTAAACGTATCTGGAAAGCCCAATATAATCCTCCAATCTATTTAGATGATTTTCTAAATAGATATTACTCCCGGCTTCCATTTCTGTCAATAGTATCTTTCATATCTTCCCTGGCATTTTATTACATAACAGGGACATACCGGAAGAAAAACACCTCCGGCATGTCCCTGTTATTATACTTCTATATCAGTTAAATCTCCTCCATTGGTTTCAATCACTTTTTTGTACCAGTAGAATGATTTTTTTCTGACCCGCATCATTGCTCCATTTCCCTGATCGTCCTTATCCACATAGATAAAGCCATACCGCTTTTTCATTTCTCCAGTACCTGAGCTTACGATATCAAGAGCTGACCAGACAGTATATCCCATGAGATTTACCTTACTGTTAATGGCGTTTTCCATCTCAGCTATGTGCTGTCTTAAATAATTAATTCTGTAATCGTCACGGATAAATCCGTTGTCATCCGGCTCATCAACTGCACCAAGTCCGTTCTCAACGATGAAAATCGGAATACCGTAACGGTCCTGAATCTTATTGAGTGTATACCTTAGACCTTTCGGATCAATCTGCCAGCCCCACTGACTTGTCTCTAAGTAGGGGTTTTTTACTCCGCCCAGCAGATTGCCGAGGGTGGTGGCATGGCCTTCCTCAGTGGTGACACAGTTGCTCATATAGTAAGAGAATGAATAAAAGTCAACGCAGCCATTTCGTAATACAGCCTCATCCTCCGGCTCAACCGTCAGCGGAATCTGATTTTCTTCCAGATAACGCAGTGCATATCCGGGATAGCTTCCCTTTATCTGAACGTCTGCACAAAAGTCATTGATTACGTGGTCTAGCTCCTGCAAAAGAAGCATGTCCTCCGGTCTGGAGGTCAGCGGATACATGGTGATATGGGCAATCATACAGCCCACTTTAAAATCCGGGTTGATTTCTCTCGCTGCAGATACTGCCCTTGCACTGGCAAGAAATACGTGATGCAGCGCCTGAAAGCGAAGGTTTTTATCGTCAAGGGGATTCGCAACCTCATCGTCCTCCCTGTTCATGATGCCAAGTACCTCAAGATTTCCCATAGGCATAGTGGCAAAATTGATCTCATTAAAGGTCAGCCAATACTTTACTTTATCCTTGTACCGTTCCATGACGCACCTTACATAGCGTTCGAAAAATCCAATCACTCTGCGATCCGCGAAACCTTTATACGCTTTCACCAGATGGTACGGTATCTCAAAATGGCTCAGTGTCACCATTGGTTCAATCCCATATTTGCGGCATTCATCAAAAACCCGGTCATAGAATTGCAAGCCTTCTTCATTGGGAATTTCATCATCTCCATTGGGGAAAATTCTGCTCCAGGCGATAGACAGCCGGAAAACTTTAAACCCCATCTCTGCAAATAATGCAATATCTTCTTTGTAGCGGTGGTAAAAATCAACTGCAATATGGCTGGGATAACTCTCACCTTTTAAAATTTCAGAAGTAAATACTCTGTTCTTATTAAGGGATCCTGCCGTTAAATGATCACAGATGCTCTCTTTTTTTCCATCAGCCTCCCAGGCTCCCTCGCACTGGTTGGCTGCAACAGCACCGCCCCATAAAAAATTATCTGGAAACAATTTCATT
>JAEWRS010000136.1 GCA_023398855.1 Bacillota bacterium | reverse complement strand
CGCTGAGACCGGTCAGGACAACCAGCTCATTTCATGGAATATCCACAGAAATGTTCTTTAGGTTGTGCTCATTCGCACCTCTTATCTTAATATATTGTTTTGCCATACTGTACTCCTGTTATATACTGAAATCCTGAATCTCACAACATTTGAATGCGGACTCTTCAAGTCCGCATCTCTATTAATAAGCAACTGATTTTTCATATTATAGCATACCTTCAGCCACTTTGCAAACATTTGTTCGATATTTATTGTGAATCATGCAGTTGTCTTTTCAAGAGGATGACAGCCCGCCAAACCAGAAAAATCTTTCAAATAACTGTTCCCCCTGAAAAAAGCATGGTATAATCATTATATACGAAAAAAGAGGAATAAAAAAATATGAAACCATATCCAATTCTGCCAATTGTGCTGCTTGCACTCTCTGTGTCTGTCGCTGGCTGCGGCATGGCTTCCCGGATACAGGAGACTCCTTCAAGAGAAGCAGATCTCAAGGCAAACCAGAAGGAAGAAGCCGCTTCCAATGCCGCTGAACCTGAAATGAAAGAAAAAGATGGAGAACAGGTGACCATAACCAACTGGTCTCATCAAAAGTCTTCAAAATACTCCGACAAAGGGGTCTTGATATACCAGTGTGACAGCCGGGAACCAGAGGTTGTAATCCCCCATCTTCCGGAGTCCCAGTATCTGATCAACCGGAGTTTACGGATGAATAACAGCGATTTCCGGCTTAATGAATTCTGTTATGAATCAGAAGAATACTTCCTGTCATTGCCGGACAGCAAAGATGCATCAGAGAGGAAATCTGTTTATACCTTTGATTACCAGGTGCTGCTAAACAACAGCAAACTTTTAAGCCTCCGGCAAAATTGCACCGAAACAAGAGGAAAGACAGCCTCAGAGACCCGCAATTACGTTAATTCCTATGACGTGGTGACCGGAAGAAAAGTTACACTTTCCGCCATATCCGATCATCAGGATAGCTTAAAGCTGGTTCTTGCCCACGAATTAGCCGGACGTACGGAGTCGGCTGATGCCAATGCATCTCTTATTACACAAATCATGTCCTCTGATCTGAATAATTTTGCACTTTTAAGTGACGGAATCGTGATATATCCTGATCCGGTATTAAACCAATCTGGTACATTTCCTGATGGAGAATATCTGGTCCCCTACGGCAGAATAGAAGAAGAGCTGAATGATTATGGAAAAAAACTCATGGCTATTGCCGGTCAGCCAGGGGAAGCACCAGGTCCAGGAACATCAGAGCCTGATTATGTATTTCCGGAAAGCAATACAAAATATTTAACCGGGGCAGATTTGTTTGATGCAGACGATTCTGTTCTCAGAATTGCAAGAAATGAAATCTATGCCCGCCACGGAAGAAAATTTGACGCCCAGGACTTACAGGAATATTTTAACCGGAAACCATGGTACCAAGGCAATACGGCGCCCTCTGACTTTGACGAAAATGTACTGACTGAAACGGAAAAAAAGAACCTGGACCTGATCCGCACTGCAGAAAACCAGCTTCAATCAAAAGAAATAAACGACAGAGGCTTTATTCTGGAACCGGACCGGGATTACCTTCTGGATCTGGACGGTGACGGCAGCTGCGAAACAATCCGATGGTCTCCTGCAAGCCGCTCCGATGAGTGGACCTATGTAGGAATGAATCTGACGGTTAATGGCCGGCTGCAAACCTGTCTTCCCGAAGATATATGGGGCAATATCAGGATGTCGGTTCTGGATCTGCAAAAAAAGGATCAGGAAATAGAACTTCATCTGGAAATATCCCAGGATTCGGATACACTTACTTCTTTTAGTTTCTATCGATACCAAAATGGCAAACTGGAGATGATCGGCGATCTGGCAGGTGCCATCTGTGGAGGACGGGGATTCTTATACCGCTATAACGGATTAAGAGCGGAAGGGGACGGAATAATCGCCGTTACAGCTGACACTCCCTTTATGGATACTTCTCTCCAGTTTGGCTGTTATTATGTTGATCTTCCTTTTTCCTATAAAGATGGAAAACTGGAAGAAATTCCCAAAGGCATTTACCCCAAAAAAGATTATCAAATGGTTTCCTCTGCATTTCAGCATGATAATCCTCAAAATTATTTTGTAGTATCTCACCCCTTTGAAGTTTTGAAAAGCATAAACGAAAATACCCCTGCCTTTTCTGTTATCCCAGGAGAAACCGTTTGCCCCATAGCCTGGTCTTTACAGGAGGAAAGCATATATGTGCTTGTTATGAACGAGGCTGGTAAATGCGGCTGGGTGAAAGAAGTCCCCTGGGACATTGATCCTGAAACAGCTTACTTTATTTCAATCCCAGCCTGGGGATAACCAGGCATTGGGTATTTAAAACGGTAATAAAAGATGCTCCCCTGCGGCAGACACCACGGGGGAGCTTTGTATCATTCTTTTATGATTTTCATATCTGGCTTTAAAGCAAATCAGCAGCAACCCACATAAAACGCCCTGGAGGGGTGGTCCAGACTTCTCTGTAGGTGGCGATATTTGCAGGCGGCCAATAAGGAAGGTCTTCATTTCCTCTGGTCTGTACACCAACAGGCATCTCACCAACGGTTTCTCCCAGCAAAGCCGTATACTCCTGGCCATAATGGTTTCCCTCTCCATAGATCAGGGACTGGCCAAATGGATTTTTGCCAAGAGTCCAGTAAAGCTGCTCTCTTGCAATTTCAATTAATTCTGAATCTCCGAAATATGAGCCTATAATCGAAGCGGCCTTACCCATAGACAGCTGGATGGCTGAATTTCCACGATAAGAAAACCATACAGGGAAGGTTCTTATATAGTATCCGTCACCCAGATCAACCCCCTGCTTCAGCTGCGCAATGTAATTGACCTTCTCTCTTTCATAATCCACCTTCGGGTGTACCACATGAAAAGCTTCCTGATCCTCTGCTTCACTGATGTGATGGAGCCCGGCCGGCAGCATACCATAGGGTGCCGTATATTTCTGAAGGCCTTTCAAATACTCTCCATGAAGCTTCAGGCTCTCCTCCCACAGGCTTCTGTTCTCATGATCCCCAAGAGCTTTGCACACCTCTGCCAGGGCCATGGCAAACACCTGATCCCTTGCCTGATGGGAAAAATGAACAATATGAGCCCTGTTTTCGTCTCTGTAGAAAAATCCCTTCATGGGCAGGCTATCCCTGTTCTCCTGGCAAGAAACGACTTTTTCTGCATACTCAGCGGCCTGGTTATAAAAATAGCTGTCTTTGGTGACTTTGTAAATCCTGGCAGCAGCCCATGCCGCAACGGCATAGTACTGGGATCGGCTGGAACCTGCCGTGTGCTCAAGCAAATGAAAGGGACCCTCCACTCCTGCTTCCTGGAATCGCTCATGGGCAAAACGAAAGTCTTCTTTTGCCGCATCCACACATTTCCAAGCCACTTCCCTGTCCAGCTCATGAAAAGCTTCCCCTGCTTTGGCTTCCACTGCAGCAAAAACAAAGTTTTCAAAGGACCGGTTATGGACATCTGCATCACAGTCATCCAGGTTGCCGATGAAGTTGTCAGTCCATCTGCGGATGGCCGCATGAGAAGCCCGGTACCCGTCTCCAAACCGCATACGGAGCACAAAATCCAGTCCCCAGTTAGCTTCTTCCATCATTCTGCGGTATAGCATGGGATCAGAATCCTTTACTTTTCCTGCGGAAGCGATCATTGCATCTAAGATTTCCGCTGTCTGCATGGTCTGCTGGGAAACATCCGCCGCATCGTGCCAGCCTCCCGCAAACACCAGCTTTACCCCATTGTGCTCTGCGATCACATCCTGATGACAGGTTCCATGGCAATTGGGAACCGGATAACCGCACCGCTCACAATAAAGAAAGTTAGTCAGCTTCCATAAAGTGCTTTCCAAAATATCATGACCAATAATAAACCGCTCACTCACCGTATTTCCAAACCGGATCCTGTATGCGCCTTCCGTTTTTAATTCGGAAAAATCCAGTACCCCAAAAGTTCCCAAGTGGTTTTCCACCAGCTCAACCGGTCCCCGGTAAGCCACTTCAGCCCCTGAATCAAGACATGAACAACCTTCCTTATGTCCTTCTTTCACAATTTCAAACTCTTTGAAAGCAGTATTGGCGATGGCGGTCTTTCTTCCATCTGTAAAGTAGCCTGTGGTGGAAAATACCACGCCCTCTTCTTCACACTGCCAGCCATGAACCACTCCTGGGTTTACCTCCTGAAGCCGGATATCGCATAGCTCAAACCGCAGATCATCTCCAGTGCTCACTTCCTTGCCATAGCGGTGAATGTTAAAGGATATTTCCTCAATAGCGTCATGGGCAATGGAATCAATTTCCCAGGTACAGGTGTTCCACTCATTATTCTTTAAATTAATGGCGTGAAAGCCTTCTCTTGAATAAACATCGGGTATCTTGATTCCCCCGTTATTGACAAAGCCCACACGGACGATGGGACTGTGAAGGCCGGGGCAAATGGGGCGGATCTTAAACCATAACCTGTTCCCCTTTCCCAGTTCCAGCCCCTTTACATTCAGCCTTGCAATATAGCTTCCAAAGGTGGCATACAAACCTGCTGCCGCATCGTTTGCCCGGACCTCGTTATCCGGCCAGTGGTCTGCACGGGCCTTTGTCTCCAGGCTTAAGATGCTTGCCTCCTTAAGCTGGAATCCCCCCTCGCCGTCAAAAGTCCATGGCTCCAGGCTGGTTCCATCCCATAAGCTTACGGAAGATAAAACCGGCTTTTTTAAATTATAAGTCTCCATGCTCTTGTCATATTCCGGTTTTAAAGGGTAATGTACATATAATGACTCTACTAATTTATTTTTTAATTGCTGATCCATTTCTGCCTCCTGATGAACCAGCCGGACGAACCTGCAGGCAGGTTCACACGGCTTTCCCTCAATTTCTCATCCAAAAAATTATTCCTTGATTTCAAATATAGCTTCAGTCTCAACGGGAATATTGCCAGGCAATACATTCACGCCAATGGCGGAACGGGCCGGTACATTTTCCTGGCCAAAAAGCTCTGCCAATAATTCGCTTCCTCCATTTGCCACTGCCGGCTGTTCATAAAAGGTATCCGCACTCGCCACAAAGGTAAGAATTTTGACTGGACACTTGACCCGGTTTAAATCTCCGATTTTATCCTGCAGCACTGCAAGAACATTTAACATGGCATTTCTGGAAAAGGTCTTTCCTTCTTCCATGGTAAATTCATTACCCAGCTTTCCTGATATACGTTCCGTTCCAACCACCGGGCCACACCCTGATATGTACACCAGGTTCTTTCCAAACTCCTGGCACGGGGAATACACTCCGCCTTTTGGCGGAGCTGCCGGGAGTTCCATATGAAGTTCCTTCAGTTTTTCATAAATATTCATGTCGTTTCCTTCTTTCTGCCCATCTTTTCAGGGCATATAGGTATCCCTGCAAGGGGCTTCCTTTTTTTATTTAAAGCCTTTTCTTAGCCACTTACCTGCGGTACTGTCCACGACAATGCCGTCTGCCAGCACCTTTTTTCCTCCCATGAGCACCAGCTCCATGCCAGTGCATGGGTCATGCTTTCCGGTGTAATCCGCATGATCCAGGAACTTCTCTGGCTGAAACACCAAGATATCCGCATGGTATCCGGGTTTTAAAAGTCCTCTGTCCTCCAGGCCCATCCGTTTTGCCGGCAGAAAAGTCATCTTTTTAATGGCCTCTTCCATGGACAGCACCCTGCGCTTTAAAACGAAATCATTTATAAATCTGGCCGTTGTCCCCAAAAGACGGGGATGGGCATTCTTTCCGTCACCGCCGTACAGGGAGTCGGAAATCAGAACGGTAAAGGGAAGCCTGGCCACTGCGTCCACATCTTCCTGGGACATGCTTAAAACAATGATCCCCACTTTCCCCTTTTCTTCCACAAGCAAATCTGCCACCAGATCAGAAGGCACCTCATATCCCAGCTGCTCTGCCAGAGCAGCAATGGTCTGCCCCTGCATAAAGGCGTTCTTATCTCTGGTCACGGAGCTGATGATGATCCGGTCCCAGCCAATGCTTTCCGACATATTGTCCCAGCCTGAGTGAAACCTTCCAAGCTCTGACTGCAGCCTCTGCTTCCCTTCAGGCCCTGATAAGCCTTTCACCAGAGCCTCTGAGGATTCTTCCATGACAGTGGGCGGAAGCAGGGATTGCAACGTGGTGGAGCCTCCATCATAAGGATAAAAGTCTGCGGTAACATCCTGTCCCGCATTCCTTGCCTCATTGATCTTTTCAATGGCCTCAAATATCTTGCGGTTCCAGTTTTTGATTCCAGTAGATTTTAAATGGCTGATGTGTAAGGGAACCCCTGCCTTTGACGCTACATGGATCACTTCCTCCACAGATTCCACCAGGCTGTCTCCTTCTCCCCGGATGTGGGTACAGAGAATTCCTCCGCTTTCTCCCACAGCCTTTACCACTGCAATAAGCTCTTCCTGGCTGGAATAGCATTCCGGCTGATACATAATTCCCAGGGTGACACCAAAAGCGCCCTGTGTCATTGCGTCTTTCACATACTCCTGGGCTTTTATCAGTTCTTCCTCTGTATACGCCTTATTGCCAAAGCCCTTTAGGGCCACCTTTATACTGTCTGAAGCGGCAAAAAAGCCCATGTTGATGGGAAGATCCGCCGCCCCCAATGCTTTTCCGTAATCTTCATAGGTTTCAAAAGCCAGGTCTCCGGGGGCTGTCCCTATCACCGGTTCTAAGTAATCATACAGCTCCTTCCGGCACTCCTCTGTGGATGGCACAGGTGCAAGGCCGCAGTTACCCACAAACGTGGTGGTGATTCCCTGGGCCAGCTCTGTCTCCCCAAAATGAGGATTAGTAAAAGGTGCAATGTCGCAATGCCGGTGAATATCAATGAAACCAGGAGTTACCGCCTTTCCTTCGGCATTGATGATCCAGGCACCTTCCTTTTCAATATCAGGGGCAATGCCAACAATTGTTTCCCCATTTATAAGAATGTCTCCCTGATATGGAAGACATCCGCTTCCATCATAAATCAGTCCTTTTTTAATCAGAATATCACTCATACCAGCATTCCTCTTGCATCCACTTTTTGTTTTCGGAGAAAACCATTTTCAAGGAGATAAATGGAATTCTGCATGTTGACTGCAGTACACACATGTATAGGGATCAAAGAAAGCACCTGCCCTACCTGCAGTCCTGTTTTGCCGTCAATGGCCGTGATAAAGCCATGCTCTTCATTCATCCGTGACAGCCTTAAGTTGTCATCCCCTTCCACCACCGCATATCCAGGATAGTAAAAGGGCGGCTGGCCCGGAACCACATCAGTTGGAAAGCACTTGGTTCCTCCGTCCACAACGGCATATTGGGCATGGTGGCAGCTGACCACCGTCGCATAGAAACGGACGGCAACCTGGCTGAGTTCGGCCACATGTTCCTTTGTCAGCATAAAATCATCGAAAATATAAGTCCCAGGCCGGATCTCGTTTACCATGCCCGTCTGCGCCACTAAGGCGCCGGTGGGTGAAGAACCGGCACTGATATCCTGTATTTCAATTCCGGCATTTTTCAGAAGCAAGGCTGTTTCAGCCATCATGTTCCCTTCTTCTTGTGCTGCCAAAAGGTTATCTTCTGTGGGTTTGCCAGAGAGAATGAGGCTTTTAAATGTAAAAATCCCTGTCAAATCCAGATGCTTTAGCTCCTTAACAGCAAGCGCCAGCTCCAAAGCCCTGTCCATGGAACTCCCGTGCGGCCTGCCCCTGTATCAATCTCCATACGTACCTCTAAAACCACATCCAGATCGGAAGCCGCCTGTTCCAGAGCTTTTGCACCTTCCAGGCTGTCAATGGCTAAAATAAGCCTTTTTATCTTTTTTGCCAATGTGATTGCCCGCTGGATCCGGAATGCTCCCACCATTGGGTAGGCAATGAAGATGTCCTCCATGCCCCCATCAGCCATGACCTCTGCCTCACTCACCTTTGCGCAGGTGATTCCACTTGCCCCGGCCTTTTCCTGCATTTGGGCAAATAAGGGCATTTTATGCGTCTTAATATGAGGGCGCAGCCGGCAGCCGGCCTTATCAGCTGCTTCCTGCATCCGCTTTATATTAGCTTCTGCCAGATCCATATCAATGACCAGACAGGGAGTCTCTAGCTGTTCTATTTGTTCCCTTGTAAGTCCCATGCCTTTTCCTTTCTCAACCTTAATAGCTGTCTGCCACACTCCTGACCACCAGATTTTCTTTAATTAAGTCCGCAGTCATATTACACTCAAAGTCCTTCTTATTTACATGAACCATAATTCCTTTTGGCGATGTGATATCAAAATAGTTATCAGAGAAAATTACATCATAATTCTTAAAGTAAAGCTCCACATACTGGCAGAAGCATTGGGCCTTTACCGTGATATGGAAGCAATGCTCTGACTCAGTAACCGATACATCATAAGCCGCGGCCCTATAATCAAAATGCTTTGGCTTTACAAACAGCACCGTCCGCTCTGCTGCCAGTTCTTCTCCTCTGTATAATTGGAACGTAGAGAAAACAGAAGAACGGACAGCCTCATCATCCGTCCAGGAAGAAAAATCTGCCTCCATGCATTTCACCACGGACAGAGGGGGCAGGCCGCCTTCCCATGACTCTTCCCATAATATCCGGAGCTGGCGGTCCTTTAACTGGATTTTAGTCCTGCACCATTCTTCCTCTCTGGTATCATTATGAACGTAATAGGAAACATGGGAGGAAAGCTCCTTTTCTTCACTAATAGAAATAGCAACAGGCGAATAAAACCTGCGGGCCCCGTAATGGAGTGCCTTCCATCGTCCATAATAGTCAATGCTGGCCCAGGAAGCCACCGGCCAGCAGTCATTTAACTGCCAGTAAAGAGAGCCCATACATTGCCCACGTTTTCTTCTCCAGTGCTCCACGCCATATTCAATGGCTTTTAGCTGAAGGATCTGGGAAATATATGCCAAAGAGTCCGTGTCCTTGGGATAGAGGAAATAATCCGCTATGTAGTTTAATATTTTCCCGTTAGCAGCCGGATTCTTCTGGTGAGATTCCATGACCTTGCTGAAAATGTTCCGGTCCTCCGGCAAGGTAAAGGAAGCAATGGTTTTGCTGTGAGGAAAAGACTGAAAACCGTATTCTGAGCAAAAGCTGAAATCTCCATATTCCGTAAATGGCTTTCCCGAATGCCATACCTCCCAATAGTGCTGGTCTCCCCGGTTAATGGAATTGGGATTGTCAAAGGCGCCTCCCGATGACGGTGATGACGGCCAATAAAATGTGGTGTCATCACAAACCCTTATTGCACGGGGAAGGATATATTCAAATATTTTCGTATAGTCTGCCTTATACCTGGGATGATGGCCCTTTATCCTGGCCCACTCATCTGCCCAGCCCCATTCCATTTCATTGTTTCCGCACCATAAAGCCAGACACGCATGATGTCTTAAGCGGCGGACATTGTCCTTTGTTTCTTCCACAATATCTTCTTCAAAATTGTCATTTAATGCATAAACATTACAGCCGAACATCAAGTCCTGCCAAACTAAAATTCCTTGTTCATCGCATTTGTCATAGAAATAATCGTCTGGATAATAGCCTCCGCCCCAGACTCTTAAGCAATTGAAATTTGCGGCAGCGCAATCCTTGATCAGACGTTCTGTCCGCTCCTTTGTGACCCTTGTTAATATATTGTCTTCCGGAATATAATTTGCACCCATGGCAAATATCTTTATTCCATTGACAGTGATTGCAAATTCATTTCCGTATTCATTTTCATCCGTACTGACCGTCACGGTCCGAAGGCCGATTCGGCACTCATAAGTGTCAATGCTGGCTCCCGACTGGTCCAGCAGCCGGAGCTCCACCTTGTATAAGGGGTGATCGCCCAGACCATTGGGCCACCACAATACTGGTTCTTTGATCATCTCTTCAAACTGCCATTGGACCATGCTGCGGACCGTCTTGCATACAAGCTTGCCTTCTGGATCTGTGATTTTGACTTCCGTAAACAAGGTCTGCCCATTGTCCGGGTTTTTTCCACAGGAAAAAGGCTGCATTACCTTTACCTCAAATTTCAGCCTTACATGCTCCTGGTCCTCATGCTCCTGCCTGATATGAACATCCTCCAACTTTGCAGTGTTACGATATTCAATGGCAATGTCCCGGTAAATCCCCATATCCGGGAGCTGGGGACCCCAGTCCCAGCCGAACATATAATGGGCTTTTCGAAGGGCCGCATTCCCCCGGATACAGCCGGTGGAAGCATAAAAAATATCATTTTCCTGATCTTCCTTCCTGACAAAATCCAAAGAGGAGTGAAATAATATTTCTATCCGGTTGTTCCCTTCCTGCAAGTATTCCATGATTGGAAAGCGGTAGGTTCTGTGCATATCCCTGGTTTCTGCCACCAGGCATCCATTGATGCGTATGGAAGCAATGGTATCCAATCCTGCGCAGACAAGTTCTGCACCGGAATATCCCAAATCCTCCGCTGACACGGAAAAGTTCCTTCCATATAGATAATTCCTTCCCATCAGTTCCCTGACCTCATATTCATTACATCTCCAATAAGGATCCTGGATCAGCCTGTTGCGAAGCATATCGCTGATCAGCGTTCCCGGTACTTCTCCTGTGTATCCGGCATCAAGACCGGCTCCTTCCTGGCACCATTCCCAGACTCCATTTAATGATTGTATGTTTCCCATTGTTTCTCTCCTAATGAATCCGGCATCTTATGCCTTTAAACCGCTGGTCGCAATACCTTCCACAAAGTTTCTCTGGAAAATGCCAAAACACAGGATGACAGGAAGAACAAATACAACAGCAGCCGCCATCAGCCTGGCCCAATCCACAGAATACTCGCTCATGTACTGCTGAAGTCCCAGAGAAAGTGTATACATGCCTGGTTTTGTAATGAAAATCAATGGATACAGGTAATCGCTCCAGGCATCTAAAAATGCATATATTCCAATGGTAGTCAAAACCGGCTTGCACAGAGGCAGCGCTATTTTGTAATAACGCTGGAATTCCGTGGCACCGTCGATTTCCCCTGCTTCAATTAAGCTGTTAGGAATACCCGCGAAAAACTGCCGCACAATAACAATATAATATGCCTTTCCAAAAAATGCAGGCAAGATCAGGGGAATATACGTATTGGTCAGACCCAGCCTGGAATAAATCTTGTACAATGGCACCATGGTAACCGTTATGGGGATCATCATGGTTGCCATGACCAGACC